>SYCH01000068.1 GCA_005787025.1 Actinomycetota bacterium
CAAGCCGCACTCGCCCATGGCCGACGTGGTTCGCGCCATCGAGCCCGCAGTGGACGCGACCGCGGTCATGGTGGGGGACCGACCCAGCACCGACGGCGCCTTCGCCACCACCTTGGGTTGTCGGTACGCGTTGGTGCGTTCCGGTGTCACCGCGTCACACCTGAACGTCGCCGATGATCCGGCGTGGTTCGAGGGGTCGACAGCGTGGGTGGACGTCGCCGATCTGGCGGCCGTGGCTCGGGTCGTTCTGGGTGGGTGAGCCGATCGGCACACCGGGAATCAGGCGGTCGTGACACGGATAGCGTGACGGCATGTCGAAGAACCAGATGTCCAAGAACTCGTTGAAGAAGTTGCTCGATTCGGTGTCGCCGATGGCCCCCGAGGCGGCCGAGAAGTTCGTGCGCGACCTGTTGAAGGCCGGCGACGAGCGGCGTCGTGATGCCGAGAAGGTCGTCGCCGAGGTGGCCGCCGTGGCCCGTCGTTCGGCCGAACAGTTCTCGGTGAACGTGCAAAAGGAAGTGGCCAAGCAACTCGGTCGATTGGTAGTACGCATCGACCAAGTGGAAAAGCAAGTGGAGACGCTGAACAAGAACCTGGAGGCGACGCGCTCGTTGCTGGTGGCCGCGGCCGCGAAGGGATTGTCCAAGACGTCGGCATCGGGGAAGTCGACGGCGACCAAGAGCCCGGCGGCGAAGAAGCCCGCCGCGAAGAAGCCCGCCGCGAAGAAGCCCGCCGCGAAGAAGCCCGCAACAAAGAAGGCGGCCGCGAAGAAGTCCGTCGCCAAGAAGAGTTCCGCGCCCACCGCCTGAAATCGTCGTACCTCGTGTCTCGTCGTCAACGGCTCGACGCCGATCTCGTTCGTCGGGGCCTGGTGGCCAGTCGTCGTGACGCGGTCGAGTTGATCGACGCGGGCCGGGTGTTGGTGAACGGCGCGGTGGCCGACAAGGCGGCGCGGCAAGTGGATCCCGGCGATGCCGTGTTGATCGAAAGTGCGCCGCCACGTTTCGTCAGTCGGGGTGGCGAGAAGTTGGATGCCGCTCTCGAGGAACGCGGTATCGACGTGACCGGTTGGCGCGTACTCGATGCGGGCGCGTCCACGGGCGGGTTCACCGACTGCCTGTTGCAGCGGGGCGCGGCGCACGTGGTGGCGCTCGACGTGGGTCATGGTCAGTTGCACCCACGTATCCGAGCCGACGAGCGCGTCACGGTGATCGAGCGGTTCAACATCCGCGAGGTGCAGCCCGACGTCATCGGTGGTGGGGTCGACATGGTGGTGGCCGACCTCTCGTTCATCTCCCTCACGTTGGTGGTTCCCGCCATGGTGCGCGTGTGCAAAGCCGGGGCCGTGTTGGTGCTGTTGGTGAAACCCCAGTTCGAGGTGGGCAAGCGTGACGTGTCGAAGGGTCGCGGGGTGATCACCGACCCGGCCCTGCACGACGAGGCGGTGGCCGCGGTACGCACATCCTGCGAAACCGCCGGATTGCAGGTGATCGACGTGGTTCCCTCGCCGATCACGGGCGCCGAGGGCAACCGCGAGTTCCTTTTGCATGCGGTCCTGCCACACCCGCGTGAGATGATTAATCCGTGAAGGTTCTGATCGTCGGCAACTCCGAGCGCCCCGATGCGGCCGATGTCGCGTCTCGAGCGGCCCGATGGCTGATCGCTCACGGTCACCATCCGGTGGCGGTGGCCGCCGATGCCGCGGTTCTGCGGTCCGACGACATCGAGATCGTCGACTCCGTGGCCGGTGTGGGTGAACTCGGATTGGTGGTCAGCGTCGGCGGTGACGGCACCATGTTGCGCGCGGTCACGTTGCTCGATGGTGCGCCCGTTCCGGTGTTGGGTGTGAACGTGGGCTTGCTCGGTTACCTGGCCGAGGTCGAACCGTCCAACCTCGAGACCGCTCTGTCGCGATTCTTCGCGCACAATGTCGAGATCGAACGACGTCTGGTGCTCGACGTCGTGGCACGAACCGCGTCGGGAACTCGTCGGTGGCGCTCGCTGAACGAGGCCTCGCTCGAGAAGCAGCATGCCGGTCAAACGGTTCGCTTGCGTTTGCACATCGACGGCGTGCCGTTCACCACCTACCAAGCCGACGGCATCCTGGTGGCCACCCCCACCGGGTCCACCGCGTATTCCATGTCGGCGCGCGGGCCGGTCATTTCGCCCGGGCACGAAGCCATTCTCATCACCCCGTTGGCCCCGCACATGCTGTTCGACCGATCACTCGTGTTGCGATCCGACGAAGCCGTCGAGGTGGAAGTGGTGGGCCAGCGACCGGTGGGCCTGACGGTCGACGGACAAGAAGCCGTGGTTCTGCAGCCTGGCGACACGGTGTCCTGTTCGGCCAGCGATCACCCCGCATTGTTCGTGCGTCTCGAATCGCGACGATTCCACCAAACGTTGAAAGCCAAGTTCGGCCTGTCGGATCGGTGACGCGGTGTTGACCGAACTACACATCGAGGATCTCGGCATCATCGGTCGCTTAGAGGGGTTGTTCGAATGTTGACCGAACTACATATCGAGGATCTCGGCATCATCGGTCGTTTAGAGGGTTTGTTCGAATGTTGACCGAACTACATATCGAGGATCTCGGCATCATCGGTCGCTTAGAGGGTTTGTTCGAATGTTGACCGAACTACATATCGAGGATCTCGGCATCATCGATCGGCTCGATCTGGTCTTTGCCGACGGGTTGGTCGTTCTCACCGGTGAGACCGGGGCCGGCAAGACCATGCTCATCGAGGCCATCTCGTTGTTGGTGGGTGGTCGCGCCGACGCCGCGCGGGTGCGTTCCGGAGCCGGCGAGGCCCGCGTGGAGGGTCGCTTCGTGGTGGGTGACACCGAGCACGTCGTGGCCCGAGTGGTGCCGCTCGACGGTCGGTCGCGGGCCTACATCGACGGTCGACTGGCCACCGTGTCGCAGTTGGCCGATCTCGGGGCCACCTTGGTCGACCTGCACGGTCAGCACACCCACCAGAGTCTGCTCTCGGTGGCCGTGCAACGAGCCTCCCTCGACCAGTTCGCCGGCAGCGACCTCGAGCCATTACGTGTGACCCGCGGTCGCATCACCGAGATCGACGCCGCCCTGGCCACCATGGGAGGCGATGCCAAGTCCCGGGCCCGCGAGATCGACCTGTTGCGTTTTCAGGTGCAGGAGATCTCGGCGCTGGGAATCACCGACCCCGACGAGGATCGCCGACTCGAGGCCGACGAGGACGTGTTGGCCGACGCCACCGCTCACCGTGAGGCCGGTGAAACCGCCATCGCGGCCCTCAACGCCGACGGAGCCGCCGCCGACGCGTTGGGCTCCGCCATCGCCGGATTGGCCCATCGGGCGCCCTTTAGCGCGCTGGTGGGGCGACTGCGTGACGTGGCCGCCGACGTGGCCGACATCGCGTCCGAGCTCCGGTCCGTCACCGAGTCCTGTGAGGACGATCCGCAGCGTCTGGCCGACGTTCGGGCCCGGCGTCAGGACCTTCGCGAACTCCAGCGCAAGTACGGCGACTCGCTGGTCGAGGTGCTGGCCTACCGCGACGAGAGCGCCCAACGTCTGGCCGAACTGGAATCCCACGAGCTGCGGGTGGCCGAGTTGGAAGCCAAACGAGCGGCGGCCGTGAAGGCCGAACGCAAAGCCGCCGCCGCGGTGGCCACCGCCCGTCGTGGTGCCGCCACCACGCTCGGTCGCCGGATCACCGCCCATCTCGCCGAATTGGCCATGGAGCGTGCCGTGGTTCAGATCGAGGTGTCGGGCGACGATCCTGCCGACGAGGTCACGTTCCTGTTGGCCGCCAACCCCGGCAGTCCGCCGGCACCGTTGGCCAAGGTGGCTTCGGGAGGCGAACTGGCCCGCACCATGCTCGCGATCCGCATGGTTCTGACTGATGGTCCACCCATCTTGATCTTCGACGAAGTCGACGCCGGAATCGGCGGACAGGCCGCCACCGCGGTCGCCCAGTGTCTGGCGCGCTTGGCCCAGTCCCATCAGGTGTTCGTGGTCACCCACTTGGCCCAGGTGGCCGCCGTGGCCCACCAACAGATCGTGGTGCGCAAGGACATCGTCACGGCCGACGGCGCCGAACGCACCCGGGCCACCGCCGATGCGGTGACGGGGAACGATCGGGTGGACGAGATCGCCCGCATGTTGTCCGGGCGACCCGACAGCACCGCGGCGCGTCGCCACGCCCGCGAGCTGTTGGCCGGCTGAAACATTCTCGGGAATGGCGGGGCGGAGGCCAGCGGCACGGTATGGTGATTTCCCGTTGTAGATGCTCGATCGAGTATCGGGAAACGGGAGGTCGTCATGCCGAAGCACATCTTCGTGACCGGAGGGGTCGCGAGTTCGCTCGGTAAGGGATTGACCGCTTCGTCGCTCGGTCGTCTCTTGAAGTTGCGTGGTCTGCGCGTCACGATGCAGAAACTCGATCCGTACATCAACGTCGATC
>SYCH01000069.1 GCA_005787025.1 Actinomycetota bacterium
CCGTACGACTCCGCCAACGAGGCCAGCACCTCGGGCAGGAATCCCGGTGCGTGAAGTCGGCACAACTCCAGCGCGCGCTCGCCGATCTCGATGGCCACGTCGTACTCGCCCCGCTCCGCGCGCAGGGACGCCACGTTGGCCAACGTGATGGCATCGAAATCCGGACGGTTCAATTCGGCGTTGGCGGTCATGGCCGCCTCGTAGTTGACGATGGCACGGTCGGTGTCGCCCAACTCGTGATGAATGGTGGCGATGGTGTTGAGAATGTTGCCTTCGTCGACCCGATGATCGGTGCCTCGGTAGCAATCGAGAGCCTGTAGACAACACGACAGGGCCTCGGAGTGGTTGCCCGAGTTCGTGTGCACGAGACCGATCAGGTTCAACGACCACGCCAACACCAAGGGGACGTCGTGAGCCATGGCGAAGTCACGGGCCTCGACGGCCAGCGCGAAGGCGTCACCGGGTTGGCCGTCGTAGTGGGCGAGCGACGCCAGTCGATACAGGGACTCGGCCTCGCCCTGTCGATCACCGTCGGCGCGCGCCAACGCTCGCGCCTGCTGCACCAGAGTGCGGGCTCGCTCCGGCTCGGTGGCCTCATGGGTGCGCGCGAGATCGAGCAACAAACGAGCCGACGCGTGCGAACGACTGGACTGCGCCGCCGACCCCGCTCCCTGCTGCTGTTCCGCGATGTGCACCCGAACTCCTGACGACCCGCCGACGGCGGAAAGACGTCGTTCTTTCGGCCAGCGGACACGGTTTCTTGAACATGTCGGGAAAAATGCCCATAATCAGGCAAGATTCATCCGGTGAGCGAGCGCACGAACAGGGACTTCGCACGACGGGGGCGCCGGCGCGACGTGGACGGCGCGGCCCTCATCGCCCTGGTTCCGGTGCTCGTCGTCATCCCGGTCTGGCTGTTGGCCATGGTCGTGCTGTGGTGGCCACTCTCGCTCGTGTCGGGCGTCTCGTACGTGCAGGTGGCTCTCGGCTATCTCCTGCTCGGTGTCATTTTGTTCGTCCCGCTCGTGCAAAGACGCCTGCTCACCAAGATGATCGGTGCCCGCAAGCCGACGACGACCGAAGCGCCCCGACTGCAAAAGGCGTTCAACGAGGTCACTCAGGCCTGGCACCTGCGTCGACACAACTTCGCGGTCGGCGTCGTCGACGACGACGATCTCAACGCCTTCGCCTGCGGCGGTCATCTCGTGGTGGTGACCTCCTATGCCGTGCGGACCCTCGATCACGACGAGTTGTGCGGGGTGCTCGCCCACGAAATCTGTCACCACCTCGGTTCCCACACCATCGCGCTCACCATCAACCAGTGGCTGATCATGCCCGTGGTCATGTTGGCCCGCGTCGGTTCGTTCCTGCGCAACGTGTCGATCGCCGCCACCGACAACTTCGCCCGTGGCAACGACTACGCGCGCGTCGCCGGCCACATCGTTTCCACCGTCTTCGCCGCCATGGCGTGGGTGTTCGGATCGGGCTTCGCCATCGCTCGCTACCTCACGAATCGTGTCGGGCGTTCCGCCGAATTCAGCGCCGATCGCCGCGTGGTGGCGATGGGATACGGGCGGCAATTGGCCGCCGCGCTCCGACGCACGACCGGTTCGGGATCTTCCACCCACCCTCCGGCCCGCACACGCATCGCTCGCATCGAAGCCGTTCTGCGTCCACGCAAAGGACGACATCCCTCGACTGGTCTCTGAGCCCGTACGCCTCGCCTCGCCGACGGTTCCCACGGGTAGCGTCGTCAGTGATGTCAGCCGTCGCACCCTCCGCATTTCTCGCCGCGGCCACGGGATCGCGCCCGCACCACACGCCGGTCTGGTTCATGCGCCAGGCCGGTCGAAGCCTTCCCGAATACAAAGCCGTTCGCGGCCCGGGCAGCATTCTCGAAGCGATCAAGC
Organism: Actinomycetota bacterium; assembly: GCA_005787025.1. Taxonomy (GTDB): domain Bacteria; phylum Actinomycetota; class Acidimicrobiia; order Acidimicrobiales; family Ilumatobacteraceae; genus Casp-actino8. The sequence goes on from SYCH01000069.1 coordinate 1,911, forward strand.
AGCCCGACCTGGCCACTGAGATCACCCTTCAACCCGTGCGCCGATACGGAGTGGACGCCGCCGTGTTGTACAGCGACATCGTGGTGCCCCCGCATGCCGTCGGCTTCGGGATCGATGTCGCCCCCGGCACCGGACCGGTAGCCGAGAACGCGTTCCGCTGCGCCGCGGACCTCGATCGGTTGCGTCCCCTCGAACCCACAACCGATGTTCCCTACGTCCTCGAGACGGTCCGTAATCTCGTGCGCGAACTCCCGGCCTCGGTCCCGTTGCTGGCGTTCGCCGGCGCACCGTTCACGGTGGCCAGTTACCTGGTCGAGGGTCGTCCCTCGCGCTCGTACCAGAACACCAAGCGGCTCATCTCGTCCGACCCCGAACTGTGGCACCGGCTGATGGAACGTCTGACCCAACACGCCATCGCGTTCATCGACGCGCAGGTGACCGCCGGTGCGCGCGCTTTCCAATTGTTCGACTCGTGGGCCGGATCACTCTCGCGTCGTGATTACGACACCTTCGTGCTTCCGCACAGTCGACGAGTGTTCGATGCAATGGCCGCGAAGCACCCGGGTGTTCCCGGAATTCACTTCGGTATCGGCTGCGATCACTTGCTGGAATCCATGCTGTCCGCCGGACCGCGAGTGCTCGGACTCGATTGGCGCACCTCCATCTCCGACGCCCGAACACGTATGGGTTCGGATCTGATCGTTCAGGGCAACCTGGACCCGGCCCTCGTTCTGGCCGGCCGTGATCCCGCGCTGCGCGGTGCCGCCCGCGTGCTCGCCGACAACGGCGGACATGACGGACACATCTTCAACCTCGGCCACGGCGTCGACCCCTCCACCGACCCGACGATCCTCGAAGAGGTCGTCGCCCACGTCCACGAAAGCACGAGACGCTGACATGAACGCGACAAACGACACCGTAAAAACTGACTCCGTGAAAACTGAGTCCGTGAAAACTGAGTCCGTGAAAACTGAGTCCGTGAAGAACGACACCATCGCGGTTCTTCTGATGGCTTACGGAACTCCGCGCACTCCGGACGAGATCGAGCCGTACTACACCGACATTCGCCGCGGTCGTCCTCCCACCCCGGAACTCCTCGCCGAACTCACCGCGCGTTACGACGCCATCGGTGGCATCTCGCCGTTGGCGGCGCGAACGGAAGCCCAACGTGTCGCGCTGCAACGAGCGCTCGACGCGATCGCACCCGATCGCTTCGAGGTGGTTCTCGGTCTGAAGCACGCCGAACCCAAGATCGAGACCGCCGTCGACGATCTGGCGCGACGAGGATTTCGTTCCATCATCGGGTTGGTGCTGGCGCCCCACTACTCGTCCTATTCGATCGGCCAGTACATGGACCGCACACGCGCGGCCGCCGAACCTCACGGCATGGCGGTGACCGGCATCGACAGTTGGGCCACCGAACCCGCCTTCGTCGAGTTCCTCGCATCCGACATGAAGGCTCGTCTCGCGAAGATGCCGTCCAACACCAAGGTGCTCTTCACGGCGCATTCGCTCCCCCAGCGCATCATCGACGCCGGCGACCCGTACCCGAACGAGTTGCGGACCACCGCCGAGGCCGTGGCCACCGCCGTCGGCCTCTCGGAGTGGTCCTCCTGGTCGGTCGCTTGGCAGTCGGCGGGTCGCACGCCCGAACCGTGGATCGGCCCCGACATCCTCGCCGTCATCGACGATCTCGCGGCCAGCGAGAACTCGTCGGGAGTATTGGTCTGTGCCTGCGGATTCGTCGCCGATCACCTGGAGGTTCTCTTCGACCTCGACATCGAGGCGCGTCGACACGCCGAGGCCAAGGGACTCTCGTTCGACCGAACCGCGTGCGTCAACGATGACGCACGGGTGATCGCGTCGCTCGCGCGGCGAGTCGCCGACATCGCCGGGTGACGACGAGCACCGCACCATGAACGAACCGCGCGCCCACGTCGTCGTCATCGGCGCCGGCATCACCGGTCTCACCGCCGCGCACCGGCTGCTGAATCCGCTCGATGGCTCGACATCCAACGTGCGGGTGACCGTGATCGAGTCGTCGTCGCACATCGGCGGCAAGATCAGAACCTCCCCGTTCGCGGGAATCGGCGGTGTCGACGAGGGACCCGACTCGTACCTCGCCCGTGTACCCGCCGCCGGTCGATTGGCCCGCGAAGTGGGACTGACGACGTCGCTGACGAACCCCACCGACGCCCACGCATCGGTGATGCACGGCGGCCTTCATCGCATACCGGAAGGTTTGATGATGGGTGTTCCCACGGGGGCCGTGTCGTTGGCGCGCAGTGGTCTGCTGACGTGGCGGGGCAAGATTCGCGCCGCCCTCGAGCCGATACTCCCGTCGAGCGGCGATCACCGCGACTCGGTCGGCAACTTCGTGCGCCAGCGCTTCGGCCGCGAAGTCCACGAACTCCTCGTCGACCCGCTCGTCGGCGGCATTTACGCCGCCGACACCACCAACTTCAGTTTGGCCACCGTCCCCCAGCTCGCCGAGCTCTCGCACGGACGCAGTGTTCTTCTGACGGCCCGTCGTCGTCGCGCCGTGGCCACCTCCTCCGGACCGGTTTTCGAGACGCCACGGTCGGGTCTCGGCGCGCTCACCGCGGCGCTCACCGACTCCGTTCGACGTCGGGGTGGCGAGATCCTCACCGAAACAACGGTCACCGCGATTCGGCGCGAGGGTCACTCGTACCGCATCGAGACCTCGACGTCTTCTCTCGACGCCGATCAGATCATCGTCACGTCACCGGCGGCCGTGTCGGCTTCGTTCCTCCGTCCACTGTCGTCGGAGTTGGCCGACATGTTGGCAACCTCCGAACACGCCTCGGTGGTGATGGTCACCGTGCGGGCCACCGGACCCGATCTCGCGCGCTTCGACGGCATGAGCGGCTACCTCGTCCCCAAGCCCGATCAAAAGCGTGTCACCGCCGCGTCGTTCGGTTCGAACAAATGGGCGCACTGGAATCCCGGCGACGGCTCCATGATCATGCGGGTGTCGCTCGGTCGCGACGGAGCACCCACTCACGATCTCGTTCACGAATGGGACGACGA
>SYCH01000070.1 GCA_005787025.1 Actinomycetota bacterium
CCGAAACCCTCGTACTGACTGGGGAACACCAGTGCCGTGGCGGCCCGTATCAGTCCGTCCCGGTCGGCCGCCGACACGCGACCGAGTCGCGACACCGCCGATGACAACGACCGGTCGGCGATCCGTCTCATCACGGCCTCATCCACCGATCCACGTCCACCGATCAGAACCAACCGAATTCCTCGACGACTCCAATGTCTCTCCATGACGTCCAGCAAGAAAGCGTGGCCTTTGTGCGGATGCGTCATGGCCGGGAAGACCACGTACGGCTCGTCGCCCAGACCGAATTTCGCCCTCAAGTCGCTTTCCGGTGTCGCTCGATGACCCAAATGGGGCTCGATGCCGTGGGGGACGACGTGCACACGTTCGGCCGCGATGTCATAGGCGTCGCAGACGGTCGACTTCACGAACTCGGTGGGAACGGCGATCGCCGTCGCCCGGCGGATGGACCGCGGCATCATCGCGCGCAGGTACGTCAGTCTTCGTCGGTCGAAGTAATCCGGAAACGTGAGGTACTGAAGGTCGTGAATGGTGAGCAGCGTCGGTGTGCAATGGCGAGCAGGGATGGTTCCCCCACCGTGATGGACCAGCGAGAAGTCGCGGGTGCGACGGAACAACCACGTCGACTCGTTCAGGATTCGTCGTGAACGAGACACTCCGTCAGCGTCGGTCTCGACACATTCGAATCTTTCCCGCAACTCCGGATGGGCCGCGGCGAAACCCCGCGGCGCGAACAACGTCGGCTCGACCTGGTCGTGTGACAGGCCGAGAATCTGGCGAACGAGGTACTCCTCACTTCCCCCCACCGCCCCGGGCACGCACCAAGTCAGATTCACGGCGACACGTGTCGGACGAATCAACGCATCACCTCGCGGTACGCCTCGACGGTCAGTCGTGCGGTCTCCGACCAATGACGACGGGCCGCCTGACGTAACCCCCACAGCGACAACTCCTCGCGGCGCGACAAAGCCTCGTCGATTCCTCGGGCTATGTCATCGATGTCGAATGGGTCCACCAACACGGCGGCTCCTCCGGCGACCTCCTCGGTCGAGGTCCCCATACTCGTCACCACCGGGGTTCCGTACGACATGGCCTCGAGCACGGGCATACCGAATCCCTCGCGTTCGCTGGGGTAGCAAAACGCCGCCGCACCGGCGTACAACGCGGGCAACTGGGCCTCGGGAACGAAGCCGATGAACTGCACCCCCGCTGACGGCGACACCCCCGAGTCTCCCCAACCGACGGAACCGGCCACGACGAGCGGCAGATCGCACTCCGAGCGCTCGAGGGCCTCGACCAAACGCCCGAGGTTCTTGCGCGGTTCCACGGTGCCCACGAACAACAAGTACTCCCGCGGCAACCCGTTTGCCACACGCACCGCGGCTTTTTGCGCCTCGTCCACCTCGAAGGCCTCGACCCCCCATGGCACCAACCGCAATCGCTCGACGGAGATCCCGGCTCGTTCGGCGTCGAGCATCGTCACCGTCGACGGGCAGAGGACCAAGTCGGCGCGACGACGAACCTCGGCGAGGCTTCGCTCGAACACCCGCACCCCGTGTCTCGTGAAGTGATCCGGTCGATGTCGCCAGGCCACGTCATGCAGAGTGCTGATCATCGGAGCCTTGGACGGTGGAGGAACGAAACCGGTGCAGTGCACCACGTCCACGTCACCCGTGACGCTCTCGACCGTGGGCCAACCAAAACGCAACCACGTTTCGTACAGGTACGGAGCCCGTAGGTTCATGTATCGCATGTTGACCGAGGGGACGAACGACGGTTCGGGCGGATTGCGATGACGGCCCGCGACCCCGATCACCTCGACCCCCGGCACGTCGGCCAGTGCCACCGCGGTTCGCAACGCGGAGGTGGCCGTGCCACCCGGAACACGGTGCCAACACTGTTCGAGGGTGTACGCAACTCGGACGGGCGACTGCACTCCCCTATCTTGCCCGCTTCCGAGGTCGGTTGGGCTGACGGTCCCGACCGCTCACCAACGAACGAGCGACCACGGAACGCGGCACGGACTGGCCTGCGTCATCCGAATCTCGGTTTCACCCCCGTCACCGAGGGCCACCGACAAATCGCACGTGAACGAGGATCCTCAGCCGAACGAGACGGATTCTGGCCCATCGACGACGGGAGTCGCCGCCGACACGCGCCACAGACCCTCACCGCGTAACTCTCTCGACGACCATTGATCGTCGGCGCCGCATCGGAGTTCGGGGCGTCGCGCGGGGCGTCCATCGTTCGTCTCGATGTCCCACAAGACCGCCGCGTTGGATCCGTGCCAACGAACGGCCATCGACAACTGGGCACCGGACACGACGGCCAATCCGTGAGCTTCGAACGATGAACCCAGACGCTCACCGAGGATTCCATCGGGGCACATCGTCAACCGATCGTCACCACCCCACAGCAGCAGCGACTCCTCGACCGCGGTGATCACCTCTCCGTCCGACGACGCGGTGTCGATCTCGAGGCGCGATCCGCCGATGACCTCCGACAGTCCCTTGCCGAACCCACGCTGGACGATTCGTGCGATGTCCCCCAAGGTCCCTTCGTCGACCTCCGACAACCAGATGGCTCCGACACGGATGGCCCCCGCTCGACGCGCAGACAACCGTCCGCGCCGAGATTTGCGAACGATACGTTCGACGGCCCCGGCCACGTCCTCGGTGGGCGTGGAACCCGCCCCCAAACGCTGAGCATGGAAACGGTCGAGCAACCAGGCGGACAGTTCGTCGGCGTCGCGCCACGGCATTTCGACGTCACCGGCCAACGCGATGGCGACCTTGGCCCGATTCACTCGATTCGCCAAGGGTTTTCCGTCTCGCAGATCGGGCAACACGAGACGCGAGGAACCATCACACATGGTCGACCAACCCCGCGCGACGGCATCGACGTCGGGCAGACGTTCCAAGTCGATGTCGCGGCCCACCGCCACCCGCACCCGGGCTCGGTGTCCGACCGGCATGACCGTGGGCGCACTCGCCAACTCGAGACCCGGCGCCGGCCACGTTCCCTCGGGGCCTCGCGCCGCGATCGGACGCGACACCGTGAGGTCGGTGCGGGTGAACGCCACCGCCACCGGCATGGGTGAATCGTTCTCGATGTCGATCACGACGATCGGTCGGGCGTCGGGCCCACTCGCGCACCACACCGTGTGCACGATGTCGCCTCCGGGAACCCGCATCCGAGTGGTGACGATCGGCAATCCGTCGGTGTCGGAGCAACGTACCGCCACCTCTCGCTCGGGGTCGTACCAACGATCGTCGGCAGCCACGTGCCAGCCCAGATCCGGCGATCCGTCCGCGAAGCACACGCGCCCGCTCGGGGTCACCTTGCCAACGGCCGGACAGCCGAACACCCCGATGGGCAGTCTCTCGTCAACCAATTTCGCTTCGCCTCCGTCGCTGCATCAAAAGCGCGACGGCTTCGGCGGCGCCACGTTGGTTCTGACACACCGACACGACTTGTTCGGTGATGGGCATCTCCACACCGTGTCTTCGGGCCAGATCGAGCACGGCGGGCGAGCTCTTCACGCCTTCGGCCACCATCGTCATCGACTCGAGAATGGCATCGATGGACTCCCCCGACCCGAGACGCCGACCAACGGTGTTGTTGCGGCTCTGGGCCGAGGAACAGGTGGCGATGAGGTCTCCCATTCCGGCCAACCCGGCAAAAGTGAGACCATCGCCGCCCATCGCCGTCCCGAGTCGCGACATCTCGGCCAACCCTCGGGTCATCAACGTGGCGCGGGTGTTGTCACCGAAGCCCATTCCGGCGGCCATGCCCGAGGCGATCGCGATGACGTTCTTCACCACACCGGCCACTTCGCACCCCACCACGTCGGGGTTCGTGTACACCCGCAACGTCGGTCGCGAGAAGATGTGTTGGAGTTCGTCGGCGATCACCTTGTCGTCGATGGCGACTACGGCGGCGGCCGGCTGACCCTGCATCACCTCGTGGGCCAGGTTGGGGCCGGTGAGCACCGCGATCGGGTGACCGGGCATCTCATCGGCCACCACCTCGCTCATGCGTTTCAACGAACTTCTCTCCAGTCCCTTCGACAAACTGACGATGGGCACCCACGAACGCACGTGTCGGGATGCCTCGGCCACCACCTCGCGAAAACCATGCGAGGGAACCGCCATCACCACCACGTCGGCCTCCGACACCGCCACTCTCAAATCGGCCGTCACGTCGAGGGAATCAGGCAGAGGGTGATCGGGTAGGTAATCCCCGTTCGTCCGGGTTCTCGCCATACTCTCAGCCAGATCGGGTCGACGCGCCCAGAGCACGGTCTCGGAGTTGGCCGCCGCCAGCGATGCCACGGTCGTCCCCCACGAGCCGGCACCGACGACGGCCACTCTGATCGACTTCGACACCGCCACGAACCCGAGCGTACCCGGCTGCCGATCCGGGGTCCTCGAACACCAGGCGGCGGGACACACCTCATAGGCTCGACTCGTGGTCGCTCCCGTGTCGTTGGTGATTCCGGTTCGGGCTTTCGACGACGCCAAGAGTCGGTTGTCCGAGGTGCTCTCGGCCCGCGACCGCCGTGAACTCGCCGCCGAGTGTGCCCGACGAGTGATCGGATCGATTCCGGGAGCGGACGTCTTCGTCGTGTGCGACGACGACGAGGTGGCCGAGTTCGCCCGTCAGCTGTCCGCCGCGGCCGTTCGGGTCGACGTCGCAGGACTCAACGCGGCGCTCACCGAGGGAATACCACGGATCATGAACGAGCGCCCCGACCAGCCGGTGATCGTGGCCCACGCCGACCTACCGTTCGGCGAGCGCTTACGGGACCTCTGGTCCGAACTTTCCCCGACATCGACGACGACCTCACTCGCGATCGTCCCCGACGAAGCACGTGATGGGTCGAACGTGGTCGTCATCGGGAGCGGACTCGTGACGCGATGGCGTTTCCTCTACGGAGCGGGTTCCTTCACGGCCCACGTCGCCCAAGCGCGCGAACTGGGGGTCGAACCACTCGTCGTGGCCGATGACATGCTGTCGCTCGACCTCGACACTCCCCGCGACCTCGAGAACCCGAAGGTCGCCGACCAACTCGATCGCCTCATCCGGAGCCGGAGCCGAGAATGAACAAAACGACATCGTCGAACGAGCCGGGTCAGCCTGCGCCGGGAGTCGAGCGCACCATCACCTCGGTCGATCTACCGACCCCCTCGGTGGCGTTGGCCATCGGCGCGCATCCCGACGACATCGAGTTCGGATGCGGAGCAACCCTGTCCAAATGGGCGACGGCCGGTTGTCGCATTCATCACCTGGTGCTGACCGATGGTTCGAAGGGGACATGGAATCCCGATGCCGACATCGCCGAGTTGATCCGAACCCGTCGAGCAGAGCAAAGCGAAGCTGCCCGTCGACTGGGCGGTCGCGACGCAGTCGCCTTCCTCGATCAGGTGGACGGCGAGCTCGAGGAGAGCATCGAGCTTCGCAGTCGAATCGCCCGCCACATCCGCGCCGTTCGTCCCGACGTCGTGTTGGGCCACGACCCCTGGAAGCGACACCGTCTGCATCCCGATCACCGCCACGCCGGCTTTCTGACGTGCGACGCGATCGTGGCGGCGCGCGATCCGCACTTCTTCCGCGAGCACGGTTTGCCGCACCACCGCCCGACTCACCTGTTGCTCTGGGAGGCCGACGAGGCGAACCATGCCGAGGACGTCAGCGGATTCATCGACTCCAAAATCGACGCTCTCATGGCCCACGCTTCTCAGTTCGAGAGCACCATGAAGGCCGTGGAGCCCGCCGACTTGGAGAGGTTCGCCGTCCGCATTCGCTCCCGTCTGGCCGATCTCGGGCGACGCGTCGATCGACCGGCAGCCGAGATCTTCACGCGCATCTCGGACCTCTGAGACCTCAACCCCGACCGGGACCGCCGGCGAAGGCTTGCGCAACGTCGATCCATCGACGTGCGGAATCCCCGAGAACCACGAGCTGCGACTCGTCGGGCCGCCGTCGTTGAGTGACGACCAGACAGAAGTCGTACGCCTCGCCAATCACTCGGTCGTCGGCATCAGCCGGACCCCAGAACCAGTGCCGACCACCCGGACCTTCCAGTTCCAACCTGATCGGACGATCGTCAGCGGGTAGTCGGTTGATGAGCAGACTGAACGGCCGAGCGGAATACCCGATGTGGGCCACGTGCCGCAGTCGGTCGCTGATGATCGGCGGGCGAGAGGTGGCTTCACACACATCGTGGCCGTGGGCCCAACACTCCATCAGGCGCGCGGTGAGGAACGACGGGACGGACATCGCCGGCCCGTACCACGGGACGCGTAGATCCGACGGAGCGACCTCCGCGACCGATCGCAGTTGCGCGGAATGTCTCTTCCATTCGCCGAAAAGATCCGTCGTGGCCGATGATCGCCCGGCGTCGACGGACGGATCGTGGGGTGCACCGGCGATGATCCGCTCGCGGTCGGCGGCGAACGCCTCGGGATCCGACAGCGCCATGGTCGCCCGCTCGTCGAAGAAGCTCAGATGACTGATCTGATCCGCCACCGTCCAGCCCACCGATGGCGTGGGAACGGTCCACTCATTCGGTGTCAGATCGTCGAGGATCTGTTCGAGGGCGGACTGCTCCGCAACCAGGTCCGCGAGCACATCGAGATGCTTCATCGGGGAAACTCCGGGCGAGCGGCCGGGAAATGAAAACGAGCGGGGGTTTCCCCCCGCTCGTTGAATTCCTGCCCGATCACTGATCGGAAAGAATCACTTCTTCTTGGCGGCTGCCTTGCGCTTGGCGGGAGCCTTCTTCTTGGCCGGAGCCTTCTTGGCGGCTGCCTTCTTCTTGGCCGGAGCCTTCTTCTTTGCTGCCATGGGAGTGTCCCTTTCTGGTTTGGTTTGGTACTGCTTTGCTTTGCTTTCGAGTCGCTTCCGGCCGGAGCCTTCTACGCACTTCGATTTTTGTCGGATCGTTTCTGATCGGTTCTCGGGTGGAACCAGACATCATTCGATTGGGTTTTTCGAGGTATTACAAGTATTCCTTTTGTTGCAAATGCAATGAGATGGCACGACCGCCTCGGGGACGTGAGTTCGGGTCTCGAAGGACGGGCTCGGAGACACGTCCGAACCGCTTCATGCCATCTCGGCGAACGGAATTCTCTAGAGAACCGATGCGACCAGTTTGGCAAACCGAGAACTTCGAGTGGTGGATGCACGAGCGACTCTCTCTCGGTGGTTCACGAAGAATTCGCCCCGGAAATCCACCACGTCGGGGTCCGGGTGGGCAAGGATTCTTGTCGAACGCTCCTGCCCCTGAGAACCGTTCGCCGATTTTCTCCTCGTCGACCCGAAGCCGGTTCGCCGAGGCGCGAGACAACGACACGTCATACACGACACGACACGACACGACATACGAGGAGCTCGAGTGACTGAAGTGCTGCGGGACACGGTTCACCAACCGGCGGACGACCTCGCCACCTCCCCCTCCGCGCGAACCGCCGCCGAACACGGCACTCGCGTCGTACTCGACACCTCCGTCCTGATCGCCGACCCCAATTGCTTGGCGGCCTATCCCGAGTGCGCCATCGTCATCCCGTTGACCGTGATCGAGGAACTCGACGGCCTGAAGAGTCGACCCGACGACGTCGGCCGCGCGGCCCGCGCGGCCCTGCGCTCCCTCGAGGAATTGCGCATGCGGGCCGGAGGGTCGTTGGCGCGGCCGGTACCTCTGACCGATGAACCTCGCTCGTCCACGGTCCACATCGAAATCAACGGCATCCAGAAGCATTTGCTGAACGAACACGGACTCGACGCCGCCAAGCCCGACAATCGGATCATCGGGGCCGCACTCGGGCAGGCCAACCACGCCCCGACGCGCATGGTGTCGAACGACGCCGCTCTTCGACTGAAGGCCGCTCACCTTGGTCTGACGGCCCACGAGCATCAACTCGTCGGGCGGCATGCGACGTCCCGACCGCTCGGTTGGACCACCATCGACTGTGACTCGTCGCTGATCGACTCACTGTATTCCGGATCGTCGATCGATCCCGATGGCGTGACCACCCCGGACACCTTGGCGGAGAATTCCTTCGCGGTTCTTCGTGCCGGTTCCCAATCCGCACTCGTTCGCTGTGTCGACGATGCCCTGCACCTCATTCCCCAGACCTCTCCGGAGGCCTGGGGTCTTCGGGCCCGATCCAAGGAACAGCGTTTTTCGTTGGAGTTGTTGCTCGACCCCGACGTGAGTGTGATCGCTCTGGACGGACGCGCCGGCACCGGAAAGACCGTGATGGCGATCGCCGCCGGCCTCGAGCAGGTCGTCGAGCAACGTCGCTACGAGAAACTCGCGGTGTATCGACCGCTGGTTCCGGTGGGCCGAGCCGACGTCGGTTTCCTACCCGGCGGACTCGACGAGAAACTGGACCCGTGGATGTCGGCGATCCACGACGCGATCGTCGCTCTCACCGATCAGCGTTCGAATCGTGAGGCTCGCACGATGATCGACGAGTTGATCGCCCGCAACCAGTTGTCGTTGGAGTCGGTCACCTTCCTTCGCGGGCGTTCGTTGCACCGTCAGATCGTGGTCGTCGACGAGGCACAAAACCTCGAGCCCACCACGCTGAAGACGATCCTCACGCGCATCGGAGAGGGCACCAAGGTGATCTTCACCGGTGACACCAGTCAGATCGACGCCCCGTATCTCGGAGAATCCAACAACGCTCTAGCCGTGCTGATCGGAGCGTTTCGTGGTCAGCATTGCTTCGGACACATCACTTTGACGGCCTGCGAGCGCAGTGAAGTCGCCTC
>SYCH01000071.1 GCA_005787025.1 Actinomycetota bacterium
CCGAGGTGGAACAGCAACACGGCCATCACGGCCACGGCTCGAAGGCCGTCCAGGGCGTCGATGCGCGACGGGCCGACGCCCGATGTATCCCCCACGAAGGCGAGATTACTTCTGGTCGCCGTGAGGTGATGAGCCCGTGAGTCGTTTTCTGACACAGCGTCAGATTCCGCGAGGCTGGCGACTAACGTCTGCTCGTCATGGACCTGCGCGAAACCGTCGATGAGGCCGCCTTCCGCCTCGAAGCACGTACGTGGCTGGAAGCCAACGTTCCCGATTCATCGCTTCCCAGCTTCGACACCGCCGAGGGCTTCGCTCTGCATCGTCAGTGGGAGAAGAAGTTGTACGACGGTCGCTGGTCGGCGGTGTCGTGGCCCGAGCAGTACGGCGGTCGCGGCGCCGACTACATCAAGTGGCTCATCTTCGAGGAGGAGTACTACCGCGCCGGCGCACCCGGTCGCGTGAACCAGAACGGCATCTTCCTCCTCGGTCCCACCATCATGGAAGTGGGCACCGACACGCAGAAGGAGAGGTTCCTCCCCACCATGGCCTCGTCGGAGATCGTGTGGGGCCAGGCGTGGAGCGAACCGAACGCGGGCAGCGATCTGGCCGGCATCAAGAGCAAGGCCCTGCGCGATGGCGACGACTGGATCCTGAACGGCCAGAAGATCTGGGCCAGTCGCGCCGTGTGGGCCGACTGGTGTTTCGGCATCTTCCGCACCGACCCCGAGGCCGAACGTCACCGCGGGCTCACCTTCATTCTGTGCCCGCTCGATCTACCCGGCATCACGGTGCGCCCCATCGCTCAACTCGATGGTGACACCGGCTTCGCCGAGATCTTCTTCGACGACGTGCGTGTGCCGGTCGAGAACACCCTCGGTGAGGTGAACAAGGGATGGGGCGTCGCCATGGCCACCGCCGGCTTCGAACGCGGAGTCAGCCTGCGCAGTCCGGCACGATTCAGCGAAGCCGTCAATCGACTGGTGGCTTTGTGGAAGCGACTCGGCGACAAGTCCGACACCGCGCTCGCCGACGCCGTCACCGACGTCTGGATGCAAGCCGAGGGCTATCGCCTGCACACGTACCAGACGGTCACCGGAATGTTGGAGGGTCGCCCGATCGGCGCCGAGGCCAGTCTGAACAAGATCTTCTGGAGCGAGATGGACGTGCGCATCCACGAGATCGCGTTGCAGATCATCGGGCCGGAGGCCGAACGCATGGAGGGTCCCCTCGAGCGTTGGGTGGACGGATTCCTCTTCTCCTTGAGTGGTCCCATCTACGCCGGCACCCACGCGATCCAACGCAACATCATCGCCGACCGCGTCCTGCAGTTGCCCAAGGGAATGTGAGCCATGAAGTTCTCCTTCACCGACGACCAACGACTCTTCGCCGAGGGATTGCGCGAACTGCTCGCCAACGAGTGCCCGCCGACGCTGGTGCGCGACGTCTGGGAGAACGGCACCGGCCACTCCCCCGAACTGTGGGCGCACCTGTCGGGCATGGGGGTGCTCTCGATGCTCGCGCCCGAATCCGCCGGCGGCATGGGCGGTTCCTTCGTGGATGCCATCCTGCTCTTCCAGGAACTCGGACGCGCCGCCGTGCCGGGCCCGGTGCTCGAGCACATGGCGGTCGCCGCACCGGCCTTGGCCTCCACGACGTTCGGCGCATCGCTGATCGCGGGTGACTCCATCGCGACGTTGTGGGTGGACGACTCCCCGTACGTGGCGCACGCCGGTGTGGCCGACCTGATCCTGCGCGACGATCACGTGCTCGAATCCTTCCGAACGACCGACGCCCACGGCATGGACGGCGGTCGTCGTTTGTTCACCGTCAGCGGTGGCAATCGCACGGATGCCACCCCGAACGTCGCCGGCCTCGATCCGTTCGATGCCATGGCGTTGGCCTCGGCCGCGTATCTGATCGGACTCTCCGAGCGCATGATCGAGATCGCGGCCGAGTACGCCCGCGTGCGCGAGCAGTTCGGCAAACCGATCGGATCGTTCCAGGCGGTGAAGTACCTCATGTCCGATGCACTGCTCAAGGTCGAGTTTGCCAAGGCACCCACGTATCGTGCGGCGTTCTCGGCCTCCATCGGAGCCGACACGCTGGTCCGCGACATCAGCATGGCCAAGGCGCTCGCCAGTGAGGCGGCCTACCGCACCAGTCGCAGCACCATGCAGGTGCACGGTGGAATCGGCTACACGTGGGAAGCCGATCTGCAACTGTTCATGAAGAAGTCCTGGGCACTCATGCGTTCGTACGGAGACGCCAACTTCCATCGTCGTCGCGTTTCCGGATTCGTTCTGGCCTGATCGGCTAGAACTGTCCCATGCCATCCGACGTCGCCCGGTATTCGATCGGGCGCGTCGTCGTCATCGGTGTGGGCGCCGGGCTCCTGTCGGGCATGTTCGGCGTCGGTGGAGGAATCCTCGTCGTCCCCGCTCTGGTGATGATGTTGCGCTTCGATCAACGACTCGCCAATGGCACGTCGCTCGGTGCGGTGCTTCCGATCTCGGTGGCCAGCCTCTTCACCTATTGGAGCCACGACAACGTGGATTGGGCGATGGCGCTGTGGCTGGTCGTCGGCGCTCTGGGGGGCGCGATTCTCGGCACCAAATGGATCCACGTGCTTCCGCGCAAGGTGCTCGGTTACCTCTTCGCCGTGATGCTGATCGCCACCGCCATTCGACTCTTCATCCCCATGTCGGCCGACGGTCGCGACGCCATCACGGCGGTGACGGCGATCGCCTTGGTGGCCATCGGTTTGGTCACCGGAACGCTCGCCGGCCTGCTCGGCATCGGTGGCGGAGTGGTGATGGTGCCGGCGATGATCGTGTTCTTCAGCGAATTGAACGTGGTGGCCAAGGGAACGTCGGTCGCGGTCATCATCCCCACCTCGATCATGGGAACCTGGCGCAACTGGAAGGCCGACAACATCGACCTGAAAGTGGCCGCCGTCGTCGGCTTCGGTGGCATCGTCTCGGCGGTGGCCGGAGGCGTGATCGCGGACCAGATGTCGGAGGACCTGTCGAACATCCTGTTCGCCTCGCTGGTGTTGGTGGTGGCGACGCGAATGATCGTCGATCTACGTCGTGACACCTCCGGCTGACGCGCCGTTCTCATCGTCGTGCGGCGACGACCTCCGTGAGTCGATCGAGCATGCGCGGATCACTGGTGGCCGGCACCACGATGAATTCGTCGGCACCGGCCGCTTCGACCGCATCGAGCAGATCGGCCAATGCCGACGGATCGTGAAGCGGCATCGCTTCGGAGAGGCCCTTGGCCAACTCCGGTGAGAACACCTTCAGGTACGCCTCGGCGAAGTTCCGCAACGTCGACTTCGCCCCGTCGCCGAGCGCCACGAACGATCCGGTGACGAGTCGCGGCGCATCGATGCGTCCGGCGTCGGACCACGCCGCCTCGGTGGCACGGAAGAGTTTCGCCGCCTCCCCGGGGTCACCGAGCAAGGTGAAGCCACTCACACCGATCGCCCACTTGGCCGCGCGAGCCAACGACTTGGGCCCCATCGCCGACGCCATGATCGGCGGGCCTCCGGCCTGCAACGGCGCCGGACCCACACGCTCTCCGTCGGCGGCCGCTCCACCGGCCCACAACCGCTTCATCTCCACCACGGCCTCGTCGAGACGACGATGCCGACCGGCGAACGGCGACCCCAACGCCGCGTAATCCTGCTGGCGTCCTCCCACACCGACCGCCACCTCGACGCGTCCGCCCGACACCACGTCCATCGACGCCAGTTCCTTGGCCACCAACGCCGGTGCGTGCCATGGCAACACAGCGACGTTCACCAGGATGCGCACCCGCTCGGTCAGGGCCGCGGCAGCGGTGCACAAGGTGAAGCCGTCGAGGTTGTGGAAGGTGATTCGCTCGCCCGCCGACAGGCTGGAAAATGGGCCCTCGTCGACCCCGCGACACCAGGTCGACAACCGGCCCCGATCGAGGCCCTCGGCCATCTGCGGCAGGGCCACCCCTACCGTCATCCGGCGGGACGTCGTGGGCGTCGAGGGCGGGGTCGTGGACATGGGTCGAGAGTACTCCCGGCCCTGCTCAGAAGGATCACGCGCAGAATCTGACACACCGTCAGATTCGGGTGCTACCCTCCCCTGCATGCGTGAACTGCCCAAGATCATTTCTGTCGACGACCACGTGACCGAGCCGGCCACGGTCTGGACCGACCGCCTCCCGAAGAAGTACCACGACGTGGGCCCGCGCATCGAGCGCCTGCCCGTCAAGGAGATGACGTTCATCGGCGGCAAGTTCACCGCCATCCCCGGCGAGAAGGGCGACGAGGGCCCGTTGGCCGACTGGTGGTTCTACGAGGACCTGCGCCGTCCGCTCACGCGCCTCGACACCGCCGTCGGTTTCGAACGCGACGAAGTCACCGTCACCGGCATCACCTACGACGAGATGCGTCAGGGCAGCTACAAGTTGAAGGAACGTCTCGAGGACATGGACGTCGCGGGTATCGAGGCCTCGCTCTGTTTCCCCACGTTCCCGCGTTTCTGCGGCCAGACCTTCTATGAGGCCCAGGACAAAGAACTCGCCATGCTCGGCGTGCACGCCTACAACGACTGGATGCACGACGAGTGGTGCGGTGAGTCCGGTGGTCGCATGTTGCCGTTGGGCCTCATCCCGCTGTGGGATCCGCAGGCCGCCGCCAACGAGATTCGTCGCAACGCCGCGCGTGGCTTCCGCGCCGTGGCCTTCAGCGAGATCCCCTCGAACCTCAACCTGCCCAGCATTCACGACGCCGACGGCTACTGGTTGCCGTTCTTCGAGGCCTGCAACGACACCGGCACCGTCATCTGCATGCACATCGGGTCCGGATCCAAGATGCCCAGCACGTCGCCCGACGCGCCCGCCGCCGTGGGCTCCACGCTCACGTTCGCCAACTGCTGCTTCAGCATGGTCGACTGGCTGATGAGCGGTCACTTCACCCAGTTCCCCGACCTGAAGATCGCCTACAGCGAGGGTCAGATCGGCTGGATCCCCTACATCCTCGAGCGCGCCGATCGCGTGTGGGAGGACAACCGCGGTTGGGGCGGCATCGCCGACAAGGTTCTCGAGCCGCCGAGCGAGTTGTTCAAGAAGCACGTGTACGGATGTTTCTTCGACGACCCGCACGGTCTGCGTTCGCTCGTCGAGATCGGTGAGGACAACGTCACCTACGAGTGCGACTACCCGCACTCGGACTCCACGTGGCCGCACACCGCCAAGATCGCGTACGAGCAGACCCTCGGTCTCACCGACGAGCAGGTGTACAAGGTGATCCGCGGCAACGCCATCAAGATGCTCGGCATCACCCACCTGAAGTAACCGTGCTCACCATCCCGCAGGTCGTGCGGGCGGCCGCCGAGTTCGGCGACCGTGAAGCGTTGGTCGCGGGTGACCGTCGTTGGACGTTCCGCGAACTGATCCACGAAGTCGAACGTTGCGCCCGGTCGTTCGTCGCCCTCGGTCTCGCCCCCCATGAGCGTGTGGCCGTGTGGGCACCCAACTCGCCGGAGTGGATGTTCGCCGCCCTCGGCGCGCAGATGGTCGGTGGCGTGCTCGTGCCGATCAACACCCGCTTCAAGGGCGCCGAGGCCGCCTACGTGATCGAGCGAAGCGGCGCCTCGTTCCTCTTCGTCCAGAACGGATTCCTCGACATCGACTACGCGTCCGAGGTGAGCGGTCACCCCACACCGTCGTTGGTTCACGTGGTCGACGTCGCCGCGCCCTCCTGGGACGACTTCGTCCGTGCCGGGGAGGGCGTCTCTGCGTCGGTGCTCGCCGAGCGCGAGGGTGCCGTGCAGCCCGACGATCTCTGCGACATCATCTTCACGTCGGGAACCACCGGTCGCCCCAAGGGCGTGATGTCGCGTCACGATCAGACGATCCGGGTGTTCCGGGAATGGTCGGCGATCGTCGGACTCGATGCGGACGATCGCTACCTCATCGTCAACCCGTTCTTCCACACCTTCGGTTACAAGGCCGGATTCCTGTCGTGTCTGCTACGTGGGACGGCGATGTTGCCGCTGGCGGTGTTCGACGTTCCCGAGGTTCTGCGCATGATCGGTGCCGAACGAATCACCGCGCTCCCCGGGCCACCGACCCTGTACCTCAGCATCCTGAACCACCCCGAGCGCGACGCGTTCGACCTGTCCTCGTTGCGTCTCGCGGTCACCGGCGCCGCCGCGGTCCCCGTGGAAATGATCCGTCGCATGCGTGAGGAACTGTCCTTCGACGTCATCCTCACCGCCTACGGACTCACCGAGTCCACCGGAACCATCACGATGTGCCGACCCGATGACGACCCCGAGACGATTTCGTCCACCAGTGGTCGCGCCATCACCGACATCGAGGTGCGCGTCGTCGACCAGGACAACGTCGAGGTTCCGCGGGGAACCGCCGGCGAGATCGTGTGTCGCGGCTACAACGTGATGCCCGGATACTTCGCCGACCCGGTCGCCACCGCTGACACCGTCGACGACGACGGCTGGTTGCACACCGGCGACATCGGCGTCATGGACACGCGCGGATACGTGACCATCACCGACCGCCTGAAGGACATGTTCATCGTCGGTGGGTTCAACGCCTATCCAGCCGAGATCGAGAACGCGCTGCTCGGTCATCCGGCGGTGGCCCAAGTGGCCGTGGTCGGTCGGCCCGACGAGCGCATGGGTGAGGTGGGACACGCGTTCGTCGTTCGACGAGCGGGCGAGGGCGTGGGATCGGACGAGCTCATCGAATGGGCGCGGGAGCGGATGGCCAATTACAAGGTTCCGCGTGGCATCACCTTCGTGGAGTCACTTCCTCTGAACGCCAGTGGCAAGGTGTTGAAGTTCGAGTTGCGCGAACGCCTGCGCTGATCCCGACGGGTTTGCCTCAGGCGTAGATCGTGGCGCGACGCACCCGTCGATGTTGCGTGCCGTAGTCCGCGACCGCGTAGTGCATCGTGTAGCGGTTGTCCCACAACGCTCCGTCGCCACTGGTCCATTTCCAGCGCACGACGTGCTCGGGGCGCTCGGAGATGGTGTAGACCGCCTCGAGGATGTGCCGACTCTCGACCTCGCTCATACCGATGATGTTTCTGGTCCAGCCACGGTTGGCGAAGATCGACTTCTCGCCCGAGGCGTGATGACGTCGCACGAACGGATGAACGTGGGTGCTCGTCTGCGGAGGCGCTCCCATGACGACCTCCAGATCGTCGACGAGTCTTTGCATCGGCTTGCTGAGTCGTCGGTACGCGGCGATCTGGTTGTTCCACATCGTGTCGCCCGCCCCGACCGCGGCGATCTCGCAGTAGAACAGCGACGCCTTGGGCGGTTGCTCGATGAACGGCACGTCGGTGTGCCAGACGGCGGTGACGTGGGGGTTGAAACCCGGAGTGTGGGAATCGATCACGAGGATCTCGGGGAACCCTTCGTCACGCAGGGTGGGAATGTTGCGATTGTCCGAGGCCGTCTCGGTGGTGGCCGCCACGTGCGAACCGAAACAACGAGCCAATCGTGACTGGTCCGACGGCGAGAAGTGGGCACCGGGGAAGAACAACACCAGTCGCTCGTCCCACCACGGCAGCAAGGAATCGGCCAACTCGCGCAAATCGTCGTCCGTGTAATCGGAGACCCGCAACCCCTGGACCACCGCCCCCAAGGCACCATCCAGTCGCTCGACCGAGACCCGCGTGGACACCTTTGCTTCGGACATTTCGCCAACATACCCCCTGCCACGATTGGCGTCCGACGGATTCTGACTGGCCGTCAGATTTTCGGGGCTCCTGCACTAGAGTCGCGGTGTTCGCGGGACGGCAAAAGGGGGCCCCATGAAGGGAATCGTGTACGACGGAAAGACCACTTCGCTGGTCGACGGGCTGACCCTGCGCGAACCGGGGCCACGCGAGGTCATCGTGCAGATCGCCGCCGCCGGACTGTGCCACAGCGACATCTCCTACATGAACGGCCTCTACCCCGTTCCCTCCCCCGGTGTGTGCGGTCACGAGGCCGCCGGCGTCGTGGCCCAGGTGGGCAACGCCGTCACCCACGTGCAACCGGGCGATCACGTGATCGTGGCCACCTTGGCCGCCTGCGGCTTCTGCGAGTTCTGCATGGACGGCCGCCCCACACTGTGTCGCTCCACGTTGGCCAACTGGAGCCAGCCGTTCACCCTCGACGGCGCGCCCATCTACAACTTCGCCGCCACCAGTGCGTTCGCCGAGCGAACCGTGGTGCGCGACGTGCAGTGCGTGAAGATCCCCAAGGACGTGCCTCTCACGTCGGCGGCCCTCGTCGGTTGCGGCGTGGTCACCGGCATGGGTGCGGTGTTCAATCGCGCCAACGTGAAGCGCGGCCAGTCGGCGCTCGTGTTCGGTGTCGGGGGTGTGGGCCTGAACGTCATCCAGGCCCTGCGGGTGCAAGGTGCCACCACCATCATCGCGGTGGACACCGTGATGGAGAAGAAATCGTTGGCCGAGCAGTTCGGTGCCACGCACTTCCTCGACGGACGCCGAGAGGATCTGGTGACCGCGGTCGGCGAGATCATGCCGTACAAGGACGACATGCCTCGCGGACCGTTCAACGCCGGCGGAGTGAACTGGGCCTTCGACTGCGTCGCGCATCCGGCCGTCACCTACAACGCGCTCGAATGTCTCGATTGGGGTGGCACCGTCGTCGTCATCGGCGTCGCCGGACAGACCACCGAATTCAAGGGCTTGTACGGGCGCCTGACCCAGGTCGATCGCGGCATCATCGGCTGTCGTTACGGGAGCATCAGCCCCCAGCGTGACATCCCGTACATCATCGATTTGTACCGCCGCGGCGAGGTGTTGCTCGACGAATTGGTGAGCGCCACGTTCCCCGTTGGCAACTGGGAGGACGCCGTGCACGGACTCGAGAGCGGAACGGTCGCCCGCGCCGTCATCACGTTCTGAATCGAGGACCTCGAACATGGCCCGTGATCTCTCCGCGAACCTCGACACCACCGACAAGACCCTGTGGCAGTTGGTCTCCGAACGCGCCGTCACCACTCCCGACAAGCGCATGGCGTTCGACGAGCGCGGGCGTTCCATGACGTACGGCGAGTACAAGAACCGCTGCGAGCGGGTCGCCGCGGGATTGTCACAGATCGGTGTCGGCGAGGGCACCAACGTGTCCTGGATCCTTCCGTCGCGTTTCGAGTCGCTGATTCTCACCGGGGCGCTCTCGCGACTCGGGGCCATCCAGAATCCGATCCTTCCCATCTACCGCCATCGTGAGATCTCCTTCATCACGGCGCAATCGGACTGCAAGGTCTTGATCGTCCCGGGCGTGTTCCGCGGCTTCGACTTCCCGCCCATGGCCCGTGAGGTCGTGGAGGCGAACGGTCGCGAGGTGCGCATCATCGTCGCCGACCCCGACCTTCCCGAGGCCGACCCCGATGCGGTGGGCCTGCCCCCGTATCGCGCCGATCTGAACGGTCTGCGTTGGTTGTTCTACTCCTCGGGCACGACCGCGGACCCCAAGGGTGCCAAGCACAGCGACGCCAGCATGGGCGCGGCGAATCTCGGAATGCAATGGAGCATGCAAGTCGGTCCGGACGACAAGGCGGCGGTGGTGTTCCCCATCACGCACGTGGGCGGGCTCATCTGGCTGTTCAACGCCATGGAGACCGGCGTCGAGCTGTTGATGGTCGAGACCTTCGATCCGGCGAACACGCCCCGTTGGCTCGGCGAGAACGGTTGCACGTGTGCCGGCGCCGGCACCGTCTTCTGGTTGACGTACCTCAACGCCCAACGGCAGCTGCCCGCGGGTGAGAAGTTGTTGCCGAACGTGCGCATCTTCAACGGCGGTGGCTCACCCAAGCCCCGCACGCTGAACGCCGAGATGATCGACGCGTTCGGCGCACCGCTCATCGGAGGATGGGGCCTGACCGAATCCCCCATCAACACGATGGTCCACGTCGACGACCCCGACGACAAGAAGGCCAACACCGACGGTCGCGCCTGTCCCGGCGTGACCACCCGCACCGTCATGGACGGAGTGGTCTGTGCGCCCGGCGTCGAAGGAGAGTTGCGCGTGAAGGGCGGCCAGGTGTGCATGGGATACCTGGACTCCGCTCTCGATGCCGAAGCCTTCGACGAGGACGGTTGGTTCCGTACCGGCGATCTCGGCGTGATCGACACCGAGGGATAC
>SYCH01000072.1 GCA_005787025.1 Actinomycetota bacterium
CGATTCACGCGGAGATTGCTTAGACGAAAGATTGAATATGGACCGTTGCCTCCTCGAGGTGTTCCGCTGTAAAAAATCGCTCGTGTTTTACTTCATGGTCTACTTGCTCGTGGACCCAAGTAGTATGAAAAGGAACATACCCTCGTAGCACTGCAGACGGATCAACCGGGCCCCGGTCATGTCGGCGATGCTCTTGGCCAACTGGGTCTTACCGGTTCCCGCCGGACCCTCGACCAGGATGGGCTTGGCGAGGCGGTCCGCGAGGAACGCGACCCCGGCGATGCCGTCATCGGCGAGATAGTTGACGTCGCGCAAACCGTCGCGAACTTCTTGAACCGATGTGAAACGGGGGGCCATTCACAGCACCCTACTGTCCTCGTCGAACCGGTCACCAGTTCGGGTCCGCACGACAACGGGATCCCGGTGCGATTGGGGACCTAATCTGATAGCCGTGGGGGACATAGAGCCAGAAGACACCGAAATCGGAGCGCCCGACGCCGACGATGACGCACCCACACCCACTGGCCGGGACGTCGTGGCGCCCGACCCCCACGACGGAATGAACCACATTCTGCGCAGCAACGCCATCGTGGCCCTCGGCACCGGACTGTCGCGCTTCACCGGCATGTTGCGGGTGATCGTCTTCGGAGTCGTGATTGGACAAACCGCCTTGGCCGACGCCTACGACGGAGCGAACAACTCCCCCAACGCCGTCTACGAACTTCTCCTCGGTGGCGTGCTCTCGGCGGCGCTGGTTCCCATGTTCAGCCGGATGCTCGAGAAAGATGACCGCGAGTCCGCCGAGGCGGTCGTCGGCACCGCGATCGTCGCCCTGGCGGCTCTCACCGCCATCGCCACCTTCTTCGCGCCGTGGGTCTTCCGTGTCTTCTCACTCAATCCGGCCGACGGCCTCGACGTCGACCAATTCCGTACCGTCGGCACGGCCCTCACTCGAATCTTCTTGTTGCAGATCTTCTTCTACGGGGTGTCGGCGCTGCTCGGCTCGTTGCTCAACGCGCAACGCCGCTTCTTCGCCGCGGCTTGGTCACCGGTGCTGGCCAACATCGTCATCATCTGCACGTTGCTCTACGTCCCGATCCTGCTTCATCACCCCGATAACGAGATCCCGCTGGCCGAGGTACTCGACAGCCCCTCGTTCCGCTGGTTGCTCGGACTCGGGGCGACCGGCGGCATCGCACTTCAGGCCTTCGTTCTTCTTCCCGCTATACATCGCGCCGGACTGAACCTGCGATTCCGCTTCCAGCCCCGACATCCGGCGGTGAAACGGCTGATCGCGTTGTCGGGTTGGACGTTCGGCTACGTCATGGCCAACCAGCTGACCGTCATCGTGGTGAAGAACCTGGCCGAGCCGGGCTCGGGGGGCCAGGACGCCTTCGCCAAGGCCTCGACTTTCTTTTATTTCCCGCACGGATTACTGGCGATGAGCATCGCCACCACCTTCATCCCCGAAATGGCCCGGGCAGTTTCGCGGCGGGACAAGGCCGCGTTCATCGAACGCACCAATCTGGGCATTCGTCTGGTCGGATTGCTCACCTTCCCGGCCGCTTTCGCGTTCCTCGTGTTGGCTCGTCCCATCATCGGTCTGCTGTTGCAACACGGCGAGTTCGACGCCGCCGCCGCCGACACCACGGCGCGGGCACTGGCGGGTCTGGCCCTCGGACTCATCGGATACTCCATCTACTTGTTCGCGCTTCGAGGCTTCTACGCGCACCAGGACACCCGCACCCCGTTCGTCATCAATTGCTTCCAGAACGTTCTCAACATCATCCTGGCCTTCGCTTTGTCCCCCGCCTACGACGTGCTCGGACTGGGCATCGCGTTCTCGGTTTCCTACGTCGTCGCTGCCATCGCCGCCCTGTACGTGTTGAAGGTGAAGGTTCGCGGCTTCTCGGCTCTCGACGTTCTCGCGGGATTGACCCGTTTGGTGATCGCCGCCGCCAGCATGGGCATCGTGATGTGGGTCGTGCTTCGGCCCATCGGCGCGAACTCCGGCGGTGGTGCCGTCGTCAAGGTGGTGGTGGGCACGGCGGTCGGTGCGCTCACCTACATCGGTGCGCTCACCGTGTTGCGGGCACCCGAGATCGAACACCTACGTGTCGTGCGGGACCGCGTGCGCTCGTTGCGTACCGGGTCAACGGGGCAATAGCACCAATTCGTCGCGGTGCACGACGACCGACGGCGAATCGTCGTCGAGTTCGGAACTCTGCCGACCTCGCGCCGTGCGAGCCTGGGCGGCCGACATCATGGCGAGCCCGCGAGCCACAACCGTGCCGTCGGTGCGACGAATATCGACGGTCTCACCGGACTCGAACGAACCCTCCACCGCCACCACCCCGGCGGGCAACAGCGAGACCGTCCCCTTGAGCAACGCCACCGCCGCCCCGTCATCGATGGTCAGGGCCCCGCGCACCTCGCTGGCAAAAGCCACCCACAATTGACGGGCCGACAGGGCCCGATCGGACCCGTGGAAGGTGGTTCCGACGCCCGACGTTCCCGAGACCGCCGCGGTCGTGACCACCTCGAGTACGTCGACGATGGTGGCCCGAGCGATGACGGCACGAATACCGGACCACGAGGCGATGCGCGCCGCCGACAGCTTGGAGGCCATTCCTCCACTTCCCCGATTCGATCCCGTGGCGCCGGCCGAGACGCTCATGAGGGGGTCGCTCTCGTGAACGTCGGTGATGAGCGTGGCCGAGGAATCGACCCGCGGATCGTTCGTGTGTAGCCCCTCGGTGTCGGTGAGCAGGATCAGCAGGTCGGCACGCAAAAGATGCGACAGCAGAGCGGAGATGTGGTCGTTGTCGCCGAAACGGATCTCGTCGTTCGCGATGGCGTCGTTCTCGTTCACCACCGGCACACAACCCAACTCCAGCAATCGCTCGAGCGTGCTGCGAGCGTGCAGATACTGGGTGCGATCGATGAAGTCGTGGGGAACCAGCAACACTTGCGCGGCCACCAACGAATGGCCAGCGAACTCGGAGTTGTACACCTCCATCAAACGACTCTGGCCCGCCGCCGCCAAAGCCTGCAGCGTGCGCATGTCGGTCGGCCTTTCGGAGAGACCCAGCGCCGAGACCCCGGCCGAGACGGCGCCCGAGGTGACCAGGACCACCTCGTGTCCCTGCGATCGCAGGCGGGCGATCTGGCGACAGACGTCGGCGATGATGGCACGGTCGATGACCCCGAGGTCGTCGGTGAGCGACGAGCTTCCGATCTTGGCCACGATGCGCATGACGAGGACGGTACCGGTTGGGCCGATCAGTTGTCGGGTGAATAGTCGAACGAGAAGTCGGCGATCCAGACCACGTCGCCTTGGCGGGCTCCCGCACGCGCCAACAAACGTGGCACTCCCAGTTTCTTCAGGCGCTCCTCGATGTAGGTCATCGCCTCGGGCGTCGACACGTCGTTCAGGTGCACCGCCCGCTCGGCCTTTCGACCGTGTACCCGGAAGCCACCGGTGACGAGTCTTTCGACCCACGCACCGTCGGACTCGGGCTTCAAGATGACCCGCCCCTCGGTGACCGGCTGCTCTTGTCGGGCGTCGTGCACCAAACTGGCCAAGCGTCCGACCAGTTCGCGCACTCCCTGATTGGTCACCGACGAGATCATCATCCCGTCCCACGCCGCGATCATCTCCGCAGTCGCCGAGTCCGTCTTCGTGCCCACGATCACCCGCGGGCGCGCCAACAACGAGGGGTCGTACGACTCCAATTCGCGCAGCAGGATTTCCAGTTGCTCCGATGGTGAAGTGTCATCGACGGGTGCCAGGTCGATCAGCACACACAGGGCACGCGCCCTCTCGATGTGGCGCAGGAACTGATGGCCCAAGCCCTTGCCCTCGGAGGCTCCCTCGATGAGACCGGGGATGTCGGCCACCACGAACTCGGTGTTGCCATCGAGTCGCACCACTCCGAGATTGGGCTCGAGGGTGGTGAACGGGTAGGCGGCGATCTTGGGCTTAGCCGCCGAGATGACCGAGATCAAGGTGCTCTTCCCGGCGTTGGGGAAACCGACCAGAGCCACGTCGGCCATCAATTTCAATTCCAGTTTCAACCAGCGTTCCTCGCCGTGCTCGCCCTGTTCGGCGAACGATGGCGCACGACGCCGGTTGGTGAGGAAGCGGGCGTTGCCCCGACCACCCCGACCACCATGCGCCGCGAGCCACTTGTCGCCGTGATCCACGAGATCGGCCAGCACCTCGCCGGTGTACATGTCGCGCACAACCGTTCCCTCGGGCACTTTCACCTCGAGGGTTTCTCCGCGCTTGCCGTGTTGGTCCTTGCCCATTCCGTGCACACCGTTGCCACCGATGCGGTGCGGGTGGTCACGGAAGGCCAGCAACGACGCCACGTTACGGTCCGCGACCATCCAGATGTCACCGCCACGTCCACCGTCACCGCCGTTGGGTCCCCCCATCGCCACGGGGCCCTCACGACGGAACGACACACATCCGGCTCCACCATCGCCGGCCTTCACG
The DNA here is from genome assembly GCA_005787025.1 of Actinomycetota bacterium. GTDB lineage: Bacteria > Actinomycetota > Acidimicrobiia > Acidimicrobiales > Ilumatobacteraceae > Casp-actino8. The sequence goes on from SYCH01000072.1 coordinate 4,502, forward strand.
TTCAACTGGCACTCATCGACGAACTGACTCATGGGGCGACCTCGTGCCTCACGCTACCGATCCGAAACGGTGTTTACCGATGAGTGTCGACGTCGCGCCAGCGCCACATCGGTGTCGTATCGTGAAGGCGTGAGTTCCTCCGACATCGATCGTGACATGCAGGAGCGGGCCGAACGCTGGGCCGGGACGATGTCGGGTTCCGAGTCGTCTGACGGTCTCACCCTCGCGCACGCCGACTCATGGGCCGGGACCGGCGAAACCTCCACCTTGCCGCGCGAGGTGCGCGAGCACAACGAGGACTCCACGCTCAGTCGCCACGCGACCCGTTCGGTGGGTGCGGGTGACCGCGAGCACCCCGAGGAAGCCGATCCGTTCCGAACCTGTTTCGAGCGCGATCGCGATCGCATCCTGCATGCGCCAGCGTTTCGGCGCTTGGCCGGCAAAACCCAAGTGTTCGTGTTCCCCGACGATCACCAACGCACGCGACTGACGCACGCCCTCGAGGTCGCCCAGGTCGCCGTGGCGGTCGCTCGGCCCTTGGGCCTGAACGTGGCTCTCACCGAGGCGATCGCCCTCGGCCACGACTGTGGGCACGGCCCGGGAGGTCACGCGTCCGAGGACGCGTTGGCTCCGTACGTCGCCGATGGTTTCGATCACGCCGTGTGGGGCGCCGACGTCACGTTGAGCCATCTCAACTTGTGTCGCCAGACATTGGACGGCATCCGGAATCATTCCTGGAGTCGCCCCGCCCCGGGCACTCCCGAAGGTGAGGTCGTCAGTTGGGCCGATCGCATCGCCTACGTGTGCCACGACTTCGAGGACGCCGTCGACACCGGCATCGTCAGCGCAGAGCACTTGCCCGCTCTCGTGACGTCACGGTGCGGCACGACGCGCGGCTCCCAATTGAGCGCCTTCATCACCTCGATGATCCGAGCCGCCATGAACTCCGGACGGGTCGGGATGGAACCCGCCATCGCCGAAGCCTTGGCTGAGTTCCGTCGTTTCAACTACGAGCAGGTGTACCTGCGGCCCGAGAGCAAAGCCCAAGCCCACGCCGTCATCGATCTCTTGCGGGCCCTGGTCGAGTGCTACACCGCCACGCCGACGTTGCTACCCGCGGGCGAGGACCAAGACGCCGGGTCCGACGCGGCCCGCTTCGCCGCCGTCAGCTACGTCGCGGGAATGACCGACCGATTCGCCTGTCGTCAGGGAATGGCGATCCTCGGATGGGATGCCAGCCGCTTGCCGCGCGGCATCGATGTCTGAGGTCTGCGAGAGCGTCAGTCGGCGGGGATGACGTCGATCACGCGACGTCCTTTGCGCTCACCGAACTTAACCACGCCATCGACCAAGGCGAAAAGGGTGTCGTCGCCACCGCGACCGACGTTCTTGCCGGGATGGAACTTGGTGCCACGCTGACGGATCACGATGGTGCCGGCGGTGATGCTGGTGCCGGCGAAAGCCTTCACGCCGAGGCGCTGTGCGTTGGAGTCACGACCGTTGCGGGTTGAGCCGCCGCCCTTTGTCTTCGACATGTCTCAGCCTTTCGCGATGGAGGTGATCTCGACCACCTGGTAGTGCTGACGGTGACCGTAACGGCGACGCTGGTTGGTGCGACGCTTGTAGGTGAAGCCGTCGATCTTGGGACCCGCGGCCGAGCCGACGATGCGTCCCGAGACCTTGGTGCCGGCGAGTTGGGTGGGTGTGGCCAGAACAGTGTCGCCGTCGACGACCAGCACGGGCGTGAAGTTCACCGTGGCACCCTGTTCGGCGCCGAGGAGTTCCACATGCACTTGCTGGCCCTCGGTCACACGGACCTGCTTGCCACCGGTTGCGATCACTGCGTACATAGCGAATGGCGACTCTACCTGCCGGAATGCGGGCATCCAACGCCCGCTCCGGATCTCTTGCCCGATCAGAGCAAGAGGTCGTGATTCACCTGCACACCGCGTCCTTGGCAGTCGGGGCATTGTCCGGCGAAGCTCGTGAGCAGGCCCTCCCCGATCCGCTTGCGCGTCATCTCAACCAGACCCAATTCGGAGATGTCGAACACCTGGGTGCGGGTCTTGTCCCGGGACAAGGCCGAACGGAACGCGTCCAAAACCTTGCGGCGGTTCTCCTTGATCTCCATGTCGATGAAGTCGATCACGATGATTCCACCGATGTCACGCAGTCGCAATTGGTGGGCCACTTCCTCGGCGGCCTCCAGATTGTTCTGGAAGACGGTGGCCTCCAGGTTGGAGGTGCCCACGTTGCGGCCCGTGTTGACGTCGATGACCGTGAGGGCCTCGGTGTGCTCGATGATCAACGACCCGCCCGAGGGTAACCACACCTTGCGATCGAGGGCCTTGTGAATCTGCTCGTGGACATGATGCTTCTCGAAGATCGGCAGACCCTCGGTGGCCGCGTCGAAATACTCCACACGATCGGCCAACTCCGGGTTGAACGCCTGCACGTAATCGCGAACGTCCTCGAACAATTGGCGATCGTCGATGACGACCCCTCGATAGTCGCTGTTGAACTCTTCGCGAATGACACGTACCGCCAACGGGGGTTCGCGATAGAGCAACGTCGGGCCGTTGGCCTTCTGGGCCTTGGCCTCGATGGTGTTCCATTGCTCGACCAAGCGAGTCATGTCGGCCCGCAGTTCGTGCTCGGTGGCCGTTTCGGCCGCGGTACGAACGATCAAACCGTGTTCGGCGGGCTTCACCCGATCGAGGATGCCGCGCAGGCGCTTGCGTTCGGCATCGGGCAGACGCTTGGAGATGCCGTAGGTCTTGGAGTTCGGGATCAACACCACGAAACGACCGGGCAACGACACCTCCTGGGTCAGACGCGCTCCCTTCACCCCGATGGGGTTCTTCGTGACCTGACACACGATCAGCTGCTTACCTTTGAGGATTTGTTCGATACGCGGCTGACTGTCGACGATGTCCTCGGCGTCGTACTGCACGTCACCGCGATACAGAACCGCGTTCTTGGGGGTTCCGATGTCGACGAAAGCCGCTTCCATTCCCGGCAACACGTTCTGCACCTTGCCGACGTAGATGTTCCCGTGAATCTGGGCCACGTCGTCGGCGGGACGACTGACGTAGTGCTCGATGAGGCTGCGCCCCTCCAGTACCGCGACCTGGGTGAGATTGGGTCGCACCTGCACGCACATGAAGTGGCGACCGATGGGACGTCCGTTGCGCTCGCGACCCCGGCGTCGCTCCACCACCTCGGCGTCGGTCGAGCGAGCGGCGCCACGTTCCTCGGCTCCCGCTCCTCGACCCCGGCCGTTGCGACGACGCTTCTTGCGCGCCCCACCGTCCGCGCCCACCGAATCGCCCGACCCCGAGGCCGGAGTCGTCGTCGGGGCCGGGATCGCCGCGTTGCCCGATGAGGCCTTGGGGCCCTTCGTGCTCTTGGAGCGGCCGGGATGGGGAGCACCGGCGCGGGTTCCTCCGGGCATGGTGACCGCGGGACCCGACGGCGGAGCCGGACGGGTGTCGCCGATCTTGGGTCGCTGAACCACCGCGCGAGCGGCCGCCTCGGGCGAGGGACGACCCTCGCTCAGGCGCTCGGGCAACTCCGAGGGATCGGCTCCTCCCCCGGGATTCTCCCCGCCCGCCACGACGGCGACGTCGTCGTGATCGTCCTCGTGTTCATCGTCGTGATCGCCATCGTGTTCATCGTCGTATTCATCGTCGTGATCGTCGTCGTGATCGCTCGTGGGTGTCGCAGCACCTTGCGGACGAGGACGATTGCGTCCACCGCGCGAACCACGACGGCGCTTCTTGCGGGCCACCGCCGGCGCGCCCTCAGTGGTGCCGGTGGCGGCGTCACCGTTCTCATCGGCGGGAGAATCGGACGGCTCAGGCGCGTCGAACGGGTCGGGTGATTCGTGGGTGTCGGGGGTCTCGGGGACGTCGGACATGTGGCTGTTCCTTTCTCATGCGCACACCTGAGGGTGCGCAGGGCGGGCCGAGAGCACGTCCACGCGCTCCCCTTCCCGCTCAATCCATTGGTTGATTCGGAGCACCCGGGTGAGGTGGTTCCACGGCTCACATCCGGGTACCAGGGCTTCGACTAACTCGGTCGGCCGAATTCCGCGGCCGGCGGTGGTGAGAACTGCTTCGATGACGACGCCACCGGACTCACCCAGCCACCGTGACGGGAGAACGTCGGATTGCTCCGGTGCGATGAGTCCGAGGTGCAAAATACCGTCCCGAATGTCGTCGCGACGGGTTTCGCCCTTGCGTTCGCGTTCGAGCCACACCTCGGGCGACCGGTTGATCCGCTCGATCTGATCGCCCACATCCGGGGCGTCGACGGCCAACACCCACGTCGTGGCCACCACGTCCTCTTGCAGCGAGGCCTCCGAGGGGGCGCACTCGCGAATCCCGGTGACCGCCATGCCGACGGGCAGGCTGGCGTCGATCCGACTCGCAAGGTCATCGAGATCGTCCACGCCCAGTCCGGCGTCCTCGGCGAAGGTGACGTCGAGCAGTTCGACCAGGGACTCGGCTCCGGTGGGAAGAGCGAGACCGAAGGCCATCTTGAGTCGCGGCGTGAACCCCGTCGACATGGCGACGGGAATCTCGGCCTTGCGCAAGCTGCGCTCCCAGATGCGCGCCACGTCCCGGTGACCCGTGAAACGGATCTTGCCCAACTTGGAATAACTGATGCGGGCCTTCACGAGGTCACCATCGACTTCGGTCGCAGGCTGATGGGCACCGAGCCGCCCAAGGCCAGATTCTGACCCGTTCCTTGACTGCCACCCGCTGGTGCCACCGGTGATGCCACGATGTGTTCCAATCCGTCGCCGGTGCACACGCCACAGTCGTAACACGGGGTCCAACGGCAGTCCTCGAGGCCGGCCTCAGCCAGTGCCGAGCGCCAGTCCTGCCACAAGAAATCATGGTGCAAACCAGCCGACAGATGGTGCCACGGGAACACCTCGTTCTCGTCGCGATGCCGCGTGACGAACCAATCGGGCGAGAGTCCCTCGGCGGCCATGGCATCGAGCCAACGGTCGAGCAGGAAGAACTCGGACCACTCCTGGAACACGCCGCCCTCACGCCACACCCGTTCGATGACCGCGCCGACGCGACGGTCGCCCCGACTGGCGATGCCCTCGGCCAACGTCGCCGCCGGATCGTGCCACTTCACGTGCACGCCCTTGGCGCGGCCGGCGGCCTCGCGCACGATACCGATCTTGCGACGTAATTCGGGAACACCGTTCTGACCGAACCATTGGAACGGTGTGTGCGCCTTGGGCACGAAGCCTCCCACGCTCACCGTCACGCTGGCACGGTTCGTGTATTTCTTGCCGATCGACACGCAGCCCGCGGCCAGGTCGACGATGCCCTCGGTGTCGATATCGGTCTCGGTGGGAAGCCCGGTGAGGAAGTACAACTTCATTCGTGACCATCCCGACGAGAACGCCGATTCGACGGCTCCGTACAGATCCTCTTCGGTGATGAGTTTGTTGATCACGGTGCGCAGGCGCCAAGTACCGGCCTCGGGCGCGAAGGTGAGGCCACTGCGACGTCCGCTGGCCACTTTGGCCGCCAAGCCAACGGTGAACGCGTCCACGCGAAGCGACGGAAGGCTGACCGTGGGTGCACCGCAGGCGGTCGGATCCGGTACCACGGAGGTGACCACGGATTCGATGCCGCTGAAGTCGGCGGTCGACAACGACGTCAGGCTGACTTCGTTGTAGCCGGTGCGCTTCAATCCCTCGGTGATCATGGTGCGCACCTGTTCGGCGGGGCGCTCGCGAACTGGGCGGGTGATCATGCCGGCCTGACAGAAACGACAACCACGGGTGCATCCCCGGAAGACCTCGACGGCCAAACGATCGTGGACCACCTCGGTGAGCGGTGCCAGGGGGCTCTTGGGGTACTGCCATTGGCCGAGATCGGAGACGGTGCGCTTGGTGACCAGTTCGGGCACGTCGGAGAACGCCGGTGTGATTCCGACCACTCGATCGCCGTCGTAGGCCACCTCGTACATCGAGGGCACGTACACACCAGGGATCCTGGCCAGCTCGCGCAACACCGCGTGGCGCGAACCCTCGGTGCGACCCGAGGCCTTCCACTCGCGCACGATCTCGGTGATCTCTCCGATGACCTCTTCGCCCTCCCCGAGAACGGCGCAGTCGATGAAGTCGGCCATGGGCTCGGGGTTGAACGCCGCGTGGCCACCGATGATCACGAGCGGATCAGTGGGCCGACGATCCGCGGCCCGCACCGGGCTTCCGGCCAGATCGATCATGTTCAGCACGTTCGTGTACACGAGTTCGGCCGACAGGTTGAACGCCAGGATGTCGAATTCGTCGGCGGAGCGGTGCGTGTCGACCGAGAACAACGGAATGCCTCGCTCGCGCATCAAAGCCTCGAGGTCGACCCAAGGCGCGTACGTACGCTCGGCGACGGCGTCGGGGCGCTCATTCAGGATCTCGTACAAGATCTGCAAGCCCTGATTGGGCAGGCCGACCTCGTACACATCGGGGTAAGCGAGGAGCCAGGCCACCTTGCCGTGACCGTGCTGGGGCGACGCTGCCCCGTCCTCGCAGCCGATGTAACGGGCTGGTTTGCGCACCCTCGCTAGGAGCGGTTCGAGCCGCGGCCAGAGGGATGACATGACCCCTGAAGTGTACCGGCGACCCCGGCCCGGGAGACCTCCGGCCTGTGGATAACCGCCTACCGGAGGCGTCGCATGTGCACGCTTTCGACCAGTCCGACCATGATGGCGAAGGCGATCAGCGAGGATCCTCCGTAGCTGACGAAGGGCAAGGGAACCCCGGTCACGGGCATGATGCCCATGGTCATGCCGATGTTCTGGAAGACGTGCCAGAGGACGACGCCGAAGATGCCCGCGCAGAGGTACGAGCCAAAGGCGTCGCGGGCCAGGTTGGCCACCCGCCAGATGCGGAAGAGCATCAAGCCGAACAGGCCGACCACCAGTCCGCCCCCGATCATGCCGAACTGCTCGGCCACGGCCGAGAAGATGAAGTCGCTCTGCTGCACGGGAATGAACTTTCCGTTCGTCAACGGCCCTTGCAGGTATCCCTTGCCGAACCAACCGCCCGTCGCCACGGCGCGCTTGGCGAAGCGCACCTGGAACACGTATTGCTGCAGGCTCTCCTCCGTGGAGTTCTGGTTGATGAACGCTTCGATGCGACGTAACTGATACCGGTCGACGATGCCGGCGACGATGGCCGCCGCGATCGTCGCGACCGTGAGCATCGAGATCAGGGCGAGATACCGCAACTTCGCGCCCGCCATGACCATCACACAGATGGCACCGACGATCATCACGAAGGCCGAGCCCAGGTCGGGTTGCACGATGATGAGCGCCACCGGCACGCCGACCAACAACAGACCCGTGATGAACTGCGAGTAGCTCATGACCGACTCTCGCGACTCGCTGTAATAGGCGGCCAGCACCACGAGCACCGCCGGTTTGGCGAATTCGGCCGGCTGGAAGGAGATCGGTCCGAGATCGAACGACAGTCGCGCTCCACCGCGCAACGCACCGGCGGACAACACCAGGAGCAACGCGATGATCGAGACGCCGTACAGGAAATAGGCCCGGTCGTTGAGCAAGGTGTAGTCGAGGGACATCACGACCGCCAGGGTGACCGCCGAGATGATGAGGAAGACCACCTGCCGAGTGGCGAACCAGTACGGGTCGCTGTCGATCTTCCAGAACGTGGCACTGTAGATCGAGAATGCCCCCACCACGGCCAGAACCACCACGGTCGAAATCAGCACCCAATCGATGTTGCGTTGCGGCGATCCCAAACTGGAACGAACGTTGCCGAGCCCCCGGTCGGGGCGACGCTTCATGATCGGAACAGACATCAGCCAAGTCCCCCGGTGTTGCCGAGCCCCCGGTCGGGGCGACGCTCCATGATCGGAAGAGACATCAGTCGCGTCCGCCGTAGGCCGCGCCGCCGAGACAACGGGTGCTGGGGAGTCGACGTTCGGGCGCGGCCACCAGCGACTCCGTGTTCAACGGATTGGACGGAACGACCGGAGCCATCAAAGCCGCGCCCGCGACGGCCATGAACATGCACTTCACCACGGGAGCCGCGGCCTTGGCACCGTAGCCGGCCTTCTCGAGATACGCCGACACCACGATGGGGCGC
>SYCH01000073.1 GCA_005787025.1 Actinomycetota bacterium
CGCGACCGGGGTCCGCCCAATTCGGTGTCACCGTCGTGGAGGACGGGCCAGCGCGAGAGGATCGCCAGGCCCTCGGCGAAGCGGGGGAGGAGTCGCGAGTAGCCGTTGTGTTTGAACGTCCAGATGCAGTGCAGTCCGAGCGCCTTCGAGAGGTGGCGGGCCTGGTGTCGGCGCACCTCTTGAAGTCCGATCACGTCGATGTCGAGAGCGTCGATGGTCGCGGCGAGATCGCCAAGGTCCGGGCGCACGGCACCGTGAATGTTCCACGTCGCGACACGCAACTCGGAACGACGATCGATCATGCTCTCAGTCTTGCCGGTCGCCCGGGAAGTAACGTGCAAGAGCGAGCACGAGGAGCATCATGGAACGTTTGACGGGGAAAGTGGCGTTGATCACGGGCGGGTCGTCCGGGCTCGGCCGGGTGGGGGCGGAGCTCTTCGCCCGCGAGGGTGCCATGGTGGTCGTGGCCGACGTGGTGGATGGCGACGACGTGGTGGACGCGATCGACGCGGCCGGCGGCGAGGCCACCTTCGTGCGGTGCGACGTGAGCGACGAATCCTCGGTGGAGGCTGCCGTGGCGCACGCCGTGGAAACCTTCGGCGGATTGCACGTGCTGTACAACAACGCGGGCGTGATGCTCAGCGAGGACGATGGCCCCACCAATACCTCGGTGGAAACCTACCAACGCACCATGGACATCAACGTGAAGGGCGTTCTGCTCGGATGTCGCTACGCGATCCCGGCGATGCTCGACTCCGGTGGCGGATCCATCGTGAACGTGGCCAGCTTCGTGGCTCACATGGGTGCCGCCACGCCACAGGTGGCCTACACGGCATCCAAAGGTGCGGTTCTGGCGATGACCCGTGAGATCGCCGTGATTTACGCCCGACGGGGCATTCGGGCCAATTCGCTGTGTCCCGGTCCGATCATGACGCCTATGTTGGCCAAGTTCCTCAGCGACGACATCAAGCGAAATCGCCGTCTCGTGCACATTCCGATGGGGCGTTTCGGCGACCCGATCGAGATCGCCAACGGCGCATTGTTCCTGGCGTCCGACGAGAGCAGTTGGATGACGGGTCAGTCGCTCATCATCGACGGTGGAATCACCGCCGCGTACGTCACGCCGGAATGATGATCTAGGACAGGATCACCGACCCGTTGGCGGTGAGGATCTCGACGTTGATCGTGGCGTGGTCGGCATAGTTGAGCGAGATCATCGACTCCTCGTCGCCCAGCACCGATTCGTCACTCACCGCCGAGAGCATCATGTCGATGGATCGTGGTTGGGGATGGTGCAGGTCGAGGCGGACCAAGGTTCCACCCACCTGGAGTCCGTGGGTGGGGTGCTCGGTGCGACCCCAATCGATGAAGAACGGCAAGACCCCGTTCTCGGGCAGAGCACCCAGGGTCAACGTCCATTCGATCAACACTCCATCGAGGCGTTGACGACTCATGGGCAAGATGTCGCCGGGATCGAAGCCGGCCTCGCGTGCGGCGATCACGATCTCGGGTAACGGTCGGCGTGGTGCCGCGCACCAGGCGACGAGGGTGGCGCATTCGAGGGTGTCCACCCCGAACGGTCGGGGGAAATCGGGTGCCGGCTGCGCGGGATCGGGACCGACGATCTCCAGATAGGTGCGCTCGCCCAGACCGAGCAGAGCATTGAAGGTTCCGAGGCCCACGTGAGCGCCACCTGGTTGAGGGGCGACCCCGAATCGGGTCTCGATGTCGGCCACGGTGCCCGCCAGGTCGGGGGTGGCGTACACCAGGTGGTCGATGTGCAGGTGCTTGCTCATGTTCAGTTGTCCATGTTGGCACCTCCGCGCCTGCCAAACTCGTGATCGTGCCCGAAACCTCACGTCCCGCCCCCGAAGACGCCACCGGCCCCATCCCCGTGATCGGAACCGGTCCGCGCGTCGCGTTTCTCGGTCTCGGTGTCATGGGAGCGCCCATGGCCGGACATCTGTCGAAAGCGGACTACCGCATCACGGTGTACAACCGCACGGCGAAGAAGGCTCTGGCGTGGGTGGCCCTGAATCGTGGTCTGGCCAAGCCGACGCCGGTGGAAGCGGTGGAGGATGCCGAAGTCGTGATGTTGTGCGTGGGCAACGATGACGACGTGCGCAGCGTGGTGCTCGGTCCGAACGGGGCGTTGGCCGGGATGAAGCCTGGTTCGATCCTCGTCGATCACACCACGGCGTCGGCCGACGTGGCGCGCGAGATGGCCGCCGCCTGCGCTGATCGCGGGGTCGGTTTCGTCGACGCACCGGTGTCGGGTGGTCAGGCCGGAGCACAGAACGGCGCGCTCACCGTGATGTGCGGTTGCGACGACCCGGCGGTGTTCGAGAAAGTCAAGGTGGTCATCGCTCCCTATTCGCGCGCGTGCGAATTGATGGGCGGTGTGGGCTCGGGGCAGTTGGCCAAGATGGTGAACCAAATCTGCATCGCCGGGGTGGTGCAAGGGTTGGCCGAGGGCATCAACTTCGCCCAGCGAGCCGGGCTCGACGTGGAGAAGTTGGTGGGTGTCATCGGCAAGGGCGCGGCGCAGAGCTGGCAAATGGACAATCGCGCCGGCACGATGGCCAAGGGCGAGTTCGAGTTCGGATTCGCCGTGGAATGGATGCGCAAGGATCTGGGCATCTGTCTCGACGAAGCGCAGCGGAACGGTGCCCGTCTGCCGATGACCGCGCTCGTGGATCAGTTCTACGCGCAGGTGATGGCCCGTGGCGGAGGTCGCTGGGACACCAGCAGCCTCGTCCACCTGCTCCAGAACGATTGACGGGACATCTCCATCCCCTTCGTCCAAAGGCCAGCCTCTAGTCTGAGGTCGGAACGGGGGTTCTCATGAGCACGGAGACACGGGAAGAATCGGGGGGCGCACCGGTGAACACGCCGCGTCGCCGTCTGTTGCAGATGGCCGAGCGCACGATCGCTCACAACAAGGCCGGTACCACGCACCTCACCGAGTCGACCTCCACCATCCCGGTCTCCAACTACTTCGACCCCGAGCGTTGGCGTCGCGAGGTGGACTTGATCTTCAAGCGCGTGCCGCTGTTGCTGGCCACCAGCGCCGAGATCAAGCAGGCCAACACCTACAAGGCCATCGAGGTGGCCGGAATGCCGGTCCTGATCGTGCGCGGTGCCGACGGCTTGGTGCGGGCCTTCGTCAACATGTGCAGTCATCGCGGTTCGATGTTGGTGGACGAGGGAGTGGGCGAAGCGCGACGTTTCGCCTGCCCGTACCACAACTGGGTCTACGACCAACAGGGTGATCTGGTCGGAATGTTCAAGCAGGACGACTTCGGCTCTGTCGACACTTCCTGCCTCGGCCTCACCACCCTGCCGGTGACCGAGCGCGCGGGATTGGTGTGGGTCACCTTGAATCCCACGTCCACGCTCGACTCCGATGCGTTCTTCGCCGGGTACGACGAGCTGTTGGAGTTCTGCCACTTCGCCGACATGAACCATTTCGGCTCGCGTCGCCTGGTCGGTCCGAACTGGAAAGTGTCCTTCGACGGTTACGTCGACTTCTACCACCTTCCCATCCTGCACAAGAACACCTTCGGTCCCGAGTTCCCGTGCGATGCGCTCTTCCATCGCGTCGGTCCGCACCAACGCGTCACCGGACCGCGAGGACATTGGGCGAAGTTGGAGAGTCGTCCGCAGGACGAATGGCCGGACTCCATCCTCACCGGTGGTGTGTGGAGCATCTTCCCGCACGCGTCCATCGCCGGCTTCGACGTGGAGGAACACAAGGTCTACCAAGTGGCGCGCATCTTCCCGGGCGCGAATCCGGAGGAGTCGATCACCTACCTGGACTTCATCTCCACCGCCCCCAAGACTCCCGAATTCGTGGAGCTGATCGACAAGCAGATCGCGTTCCTGGAAATGGTGGTGCGCGACGAGGACTACGCCACCGGATTGAAGATCCAGCGCACGGTGAAAACCGGCGCCAAGACCGAGTTCATCTTCGGTCGCAACGAGGGTGGCGCTCAGTACGTGCACGGTTGGTTGGACGAGATCCTGGCCACTTCGGACGCGGATCTCTCGGACTTGTTCCGTCGGGGCGTCGACGTCGCCCGTATCGTGAACCCCTGACGTCGTGTCCGACCAGTCGAACGACATCATGGAGGTGATGCGCACGTGCATCGCCATGCGTCATCTGCGAACCGACGAGGTGCCCGAGCAGATGATCGTCGACGTGGTGCGGGCGGCCACCTACGCGTCCAATCCCGGCAACAGTCAGAACTGGCGCTTCGTCGTGGTTCGTGATCGCGAACGCAAGGAACGCTTGGCCTCCCACGTGCACAAGATGCTGGGTACCCGATTCGTCGCCGGTCCGACGGGGGACGAGTCTCGCGACAAGATGATGGCGGGTGCGCGACGCTTGGTGGAAGGTTTCGCCGACGTTCCGGTCTGGATCTTCGTGGTCGGCATCAACGCGTACCCGCCCCAGGCCCCGAACGAATCCTTCGTGTGGTCGACCGTCTATCCGGCCTCGCAGAACCTGGTGCTCGCCGCGCGCGCGATGGGACTGGGCACCACTTTCACCACGTTCCATCACGTGGCTCCCGACGAGTTCCGAGCCGAACTCGGTGTTCCGGATGACGCCCACATCGGTACGGCGATCGCTCTGGGCTTTCCCGAGAAGAAGTTCACCGCGGTCAATCGCAAGCCGGTGTCCGAGGTCATCCGTTGGGAGCGGTTCTCGTGAGAGGATCGTGGTCATGACCGGAGTCGGATTGTGCCTGCCCCAGTTGGGACCCCACGTGACCGTGGACGTGGTCGCCGAGTTCGCCCGACGAGCCGAGGCTCTCGGTTATTCGGGCCTGTGGGTGCAGGACCATTTCATGTACCCCTTGGCCCCCACGCGTGGATACGGGGGCAAGGACGTGCTGCCGCCGGCCCAGTACAAGTCGGTGTGGGCTCCCACCGAGATGTTGGCGTTCGTCGCCGGCATCACCTCGCGGGTGGCCCTGGGCACCAGCATCCTGGTCGCCGGCAATCACTGGCCGGTTCCCTTGGCACAACGACTGGCCACCATCGATCAGATGTCGAAGGGCCGTCTGATTGTGGGGCTCGGAGTCGGTTGGAGCGCCGAGGAACACGAAGCATCGGGAACCGACATCACCGAGCGTGGTCGTCGAATGGACGACTTCATCCCCGCGTTGTTGGCCTGTTGGTCCGCGGACCCGGTGTTGCATTCGGGTGACTTCTTCCGGGTGCCCGAGTCGTGCGTCAACCCCAAGCCGTTCGGTGGTCGTCGTCCGAAGTTGTTGAGCGGCATGTGGTCCGCTCAGGGTCTCGAGCGCACCGCGAAATGGTTCGACGCCTGGAATCCG
>SYCH01000074.1 GCA_005787025.1 Actinomycetota bacterium
CCGCGCAGCGTCACGTACGCGATGATCGCCTGACCCGTGGTGGCGTCGTTCGCCCCCACTACCGCGGCCTCGGCCACCGCCGGATGCGACACCAACGCGCTCTCCACCTCGGTGGTGCTGATGCGGTGTCCACTGACGTTCATCACGTCGTCCACGCGACCGAGCAGCCACAGGTATCCGTCGGCGTCAAGCTTGGCGCCGTCACCGGCGAAGTACCGATCGCCGTAGCGACTCCAGTACGTCTCCTTGTAACGCTCGGGGTCATTCCAAATACCACGCAACATGCCGGGCCACGGTCGCGTCAGCGTGAGATACCCGCCGCCATGGTCGATGCGCGCCCCGGATTCGTCCACCACCTCGGCGGTGATGCCGGGCAACGGGAACGTGGCCGAACCGGGCTTCAGCGTGGTGGCACCGGGCAACGGCGAGATCATGATTCCACCGGTCTCCGTCTGCCACCAGGTGTCGACAACCGGACATTCGCCGCGACCAATGGTGTCGCGATACCACATCCAGGCTTCGGGATTGATGGGTTCACCCACCGAACCAAGCAAACGCAACGTTGACATGTCGTGCTTGGCGGGTTCTTCGTCGCCCCACTTCATGAACGTACGAATCGCTGTTGGTGCGGTGTAAAAAATTGTGACGCCGTACTTCTCCACGATCGACCACAACCGATCGTTGCCGGGGTAGTTGGGCACACCTTCGTAGATCACCTGCGTGGCGCCGTTCGACAACGGTCCGTACACGATGTAACTGTGACCGGTAATCCAACCAACGTCAGCGGTGCACCAATAGACATCACTCTCGGGATGAAGATCGAACACGTACTTGTGCGTGTAGGTGACGTGCGTGAGGTAGCCACCGGTGGTGTGCATGATTCCCTTGGGCTTACCTGTGGTGCCCGAGGTGTACAACAAGAACAACAGTTGTTCACTGTCCATCGGTTCGGCCGGGCAGTCGAGCGAAGCATCGGCCATGAGGTCGTGATACCAATGATCGCGCCCCTCGACCATGTTCACGTCGTTGCCGCCGCGCTTCACCACCACCACGTGTTCGATGGTGGGCGTGCTCGCCAATGCCTCGTCGGCGGCGGGCTTCAACGCGAACACCTCACCGCGGCGGTAGCCGCCGTCGGCGGTGATGAGCACCTTGGCCGACGCGTCGTTGATGCGGTCGGCCAACGCCTGCGACGAGAACCCGCCGAACACCACGCTGTGGGCGGCGCCGATGCGCGCGCAGGCCAACATGGCCACCGCGGCTTCGGGGATCATGGGCAGATAGATGTTCACGCGATCGCCCTTGGCGACACCGAGCGACTTCAGGGCGTTGGCGAACTTCTTCGTCTCGTCGAGCAACTGCGCGTAGGTGATGGTGCGCGTGTCGCCGGGTTCGCCCTCCCAGTGGATGGCCACCTTGTCGCCGCGACCGGCCGACACATGACGGTCGAGACAGTTGTACGACACGTTCAGTCGTCCGCCCACGAACCACTTCGCGTACGGCAGGTTCCACTCGCAGATGGTGTGCCAGTCCGTGTCCCAGTGCAACAACTCGGCGGCCTGTCGGGCCCAGAAACCCTCGTCGTCGGCACGGGCCTCGTCGTACAGGAACGTGCCGGCCACCAGAGCGTTCTCCTGGAAGTCGGCGGGCGGCGGGAACTTGCGGTTCTCCAACAGCAGATCGTCGATGTTGTTTCCTTCACCGGCCATGACTCCCCCTTCGACACCCGTCGCCGTCGCGACGTGTGGACGACAGAACTTTAGGCGTCGCGACGCTTCAGGCTTCGCTCGGCGATCAGCGAAACGAACAGCACCCACGCCGCGAAGTATCCCAGTAAGCCCCATCGCCCGAATCCGTCCTCGGGCAGCTCGAGGAACATCGAGTTCAGTCCGCTCTGAAAGGGCATCCAACGGGCGACGTCGTCGTCGAAGGCCAAGCTGAGGAGTCCGCCCACGATTCCTTCCACCAACAACGGCCACAGCACGAGGGTGGTGATGGCACTCGGCGGATTGCGCGTGAGAGCACCGATCGCCATCCCGAGCAAGGCCACCACGGCACCCATCAGGATCATCGCCAGGAACGCCGGGGCGGCATCCGGATTGGAGTCGAGTTCGGGGACGTCGCGAGCGTCGATGATGGCCGACCCCACCACGTTGCCGATGAGGACGATGAAGCCGGTGAGCACGGCACCGAGCACCGCGACCACGACTCCCTTGGCCAGATACACCCGAGGACGCGACGGGGTGGCGGCCAGCGTGAGGCGGATGGTTCCCTGTGAATACTCCTGCGTGACGCACAGGACCCCGAGGACCCCGATGAGCAACACGGCGACCGATCCCGAACCGACGATGAAACCGGGCAGGGTTCCCGAGTCGATGTTTTCCTCTCCCATGAACGTCACCGACAGCAGCGAGATCGCCAAGGGAATCACCATCGCCACGATGGCCGTGGTGACGTTCGAGCGCACCGTGCGCAACTTGATCCATTCGGAACGGATGATGGCGATCATGTCGCCGACTCCGACTGTCCGTGATATTCCACCGACAACGCGGTCGCCTCGAGGAACGCATCCTCCAACGACCCGGTTTGGGTGGACAACTCGTGCAACACGATTCCGTTGCCGGCCGCCAGTTCGCCGACGACCGCGGACTCCACGCCGTGCAACTCGGCGGTGGTCTCGTCGGTGACCACCTGCATACCCTTCGCGCGGGCGAGATCGACGAGAGCACCCAACTGCGGACTGCGCACCACCACCCACTTCTTCGCGTGGCGCGAGATGAACTGATCGACCGTGCACTGTTCGATCAAGCGCCCCTTGCCGATCACCACCAGCGAGTCCGCGATGAGTGCCATCTCGGACAACAGATGGCTGCTGACCAACACCGCGCGACCCTGCGAGGCCAGGTGCTTCAACATCTCGCGAATCCATCGGATGCCTTCGGGGTCGAGACCGTTCGCCGGTTCGTCGAGAATGACCACTCGCGGATCGCCGAGCAACACCGAGGCGATACCGAGACGTTGCTTCATGCCCAAGGAGAACTGACCGACGCGCTTCTTGGCCACCTGCCGGAGTCCGACGATCTCCAGCACCTCGTCGACGCGCTTGGCCGGCAACCCGTTGCTGGCGGCCATCCAACGTAGATGGTTGCGCGCGGTGCGACCGGAATGCGCGTTGCCGGCGTCGAGCAACGTTCCCACCTCGTGAAGAGGCGCGCGCAACGACGAGTACGGCTTGCCGTCGAACAACGCCCGTCCCGATTGCATGCGGTCGAGGCCGATCATGCACCGCAGGGTCGTGCTCGGGCCCGAACCGTTGGGCCCGAGGAACCCGGTGACCACACCGGGTTCGACGGTGAACGACAAGTCGTCGACCGCCACCGTGGATCCGTACTTCTTGGTCAGACCCTCGACCGTGATCACACTTCGACCCTAACCCACTCCAACACCGTGAAGCCGCCGAGCCCAGCGGGATCCATCAACGCTTCGGCCTCACTGATGCGGCTGCGCATGCGCATCGCGTTCAGCCCCGGTCGGCTCGCCTCGGTGTCCCACACCCGACGTCCCTCCTCCACCAATTCTTCGATTCCCCAACGTCGCAGGAACTGGTCCTGCGACCGCACCGCGTCCGGTTCACCAGACAACGAGATCAGCTGATCGACGCACACGTCGGTGGTGATGTCCTGCCCGCCGACCTCGCGCAGATAGTGCGCTCCGCGTTCCTGCCCGCTGTACGTGCGCAACCATTCCCTCCACGGACGACCGGCCAGTTCGGCCGTGGCCATCACCGCGTAGTCGATCACCACCAACCTCCCGACGAGCCGCGACAACACGTCGACCGTCCATTCCCCCGCGGCTTGCTGCCGGGGAACTCGCGAACCGTGCGATGGTCGTGCGGGAAGAGCGAACGGAGGAGGGTCGCACGGGCGCAACACCTCGACAAAAGCGTCACCGCTCGTCGACACCCACGATTCACGCCACTGCCCGTCGAACGCCAGCAAACGAAAAGCCAGATTGTCGAGCAGTTCGTTGGCGAGCACCAGCCCGCGAAGTTCGCCCGCGGGCAGAGCAGCGAGAGACGTGACACCCTCGGGATGCGAAGCACGTTGGTCCGCACTCGTCTCCACGCACACGTAGCGCGAATGATCACCGCGTAGACAACGGGGATCGGCGGCCAACACCGACCGGGCCAAGGTTCCCGGCCCGGCACCGACCTCGAAGATCCGGAAGTCGTCGGGAGAACCCATCTCGATCCACCACGCGTCGACGGCGCGCGCGAGCACGACACCGAAGAGCGGGCCGACCTCGGGTGAGGTGATGAAGTCCCCGCGACGTCCGGCACGACCACCGGAGTTGTAGAAACCCTCGGGCCCGTACAGGGCCATGTGCATGAACGCGTCGAAACGAACCGCTCCCCCGTCGGCCGCGATGGCCCGGGCGATGTGGTCAGCCGCCGAAGGCACCGGTGAGGTCGACCAGATCGCCGAAGCGCATGATCGTTCCCGGCAGGATGCCGAACAGCAGCGTGCCGACGACGGTGATCGACAGCGCCGCCACCAACGAACTGGGCGTGCGCACTGCCGTGGTCTCGCCGTTGGGTGCCGGCTTCATCCAGACCTCGCGCATGATGTTGCCGTAGTAGCCGAAGGCCACCACCGAGTTGACGGCGCCGATAACGGCGATGGCATAGGCCCACCCGTTGCCGGCCTCGAGCACGGCCCGGAACGCGCTGAACTTGGCGATCCAGCCACCGAGCGGTGGAATACCCGCGAGCGAGGCCAGGAAGATGGTCATCAACACACCGAGTGCCGGTGCGTACGAGAACAAGCCGCCGAAGCTGCTGATCTCACCGCTGCGGGTGGTGCGCGAGGCCGCGATCACCACGGCGAACATGCCGAGGTTCATGGCCGCGTACACCAACAGGTAGACGATGACGGCTTGCAAGGCCGGACCGGCGGCGTCGCCAGTGCCCGCCACCGCCAAGGGCATCAGGATGAATCCGCCCTGGCTGATGCTCGAGTAGGCCAACATGCGCACGATGTTCGTCTGCCGCAGAGCCAACAGGTTCCCGACGGTCATGGTGACGGCGGCCATCACCCAGATGAAC
>SYCH01000075.1 GCA_005787025.1 Actinomycetota bacterium
AGCGCGTGGAACCACGCGTCGAGAATGGTGCCGTCGGAAACGCGGGTGACGAGGGCGTGGCCCCAGGCTGCGGGCATGTGTGGCTCCTTCGTGGCCGGCTCAGAAGACTTCTGGCCGAAGGGTCGGGAAGAGGATGACTTCTTTGATGCTGTGCACGCCGGCCAACAGCATGGCCACGCGATCCATGCCGATGCCGAGTCCACCGGTGGGGGGCAGGCCGAACTCGAGCGCGCGCAGGTAGTCCTCGTCGACCGTTCCGCGCTCGACGTCGCCGGCTTCCTTGGCGGCCTGCTCCTCCATGAAGCGGGCGCGCTGTTCCACGGGGTCGTTCAATTCGGAGTAGCCGTTGGCTAGTTCGCGCGCGCCCACGAACAACTCGAAGCGCTCGGTGAGGAAGGGATCGTTGCGATCGGTGCGCGCGAGGGGCGAGATCTCGACCGGGTGCCCGGTGACGAAGGTGGGTCGCACCAACGATGACTCCGCGGTGGCCTCGAAGATCTCCTCGATCAACTTGCCCGGACCCCAACGCTTGTCGTAGCGAACTCCGTGGTCGTCGGCCACCTTCTGCAGCCGCTCGACCGGATGCGAGGGGTGCACGGCCACGCCGGTCTTCTCCTCGACGAGGTCGATCATGCGCGCGCGGCGCCACGGCTCGGCCAGGTCCACCGTGTGCAGCTGGCCGTCGGTGTCGGCGATGTCGACCACGGTCGTGCCGATGGCGTCGCGGGCCGCCTGCACGATGAGCTCCTCGGCGATGGCCATGACCTCGCTGTAATCGCCGAACGCTTGGTACAGCTCCATCATGGTGAACTCGGGATTGTGGCGAGTGCTGATGCCCTCGTTGCGGAACACGCGACCGATCTCGTACACGCGTTCCATGCCACCCACGATTAGTCGCTTGAGGTGCAATTCCAGTGCGATGCGCAAGTAGAGCTGCATGTCGAGCGAGTTGTGGTGCGTGACGAACGGACGCGCGTGCGCGCCACCGGCCTCCACGTGCAACACCGGCGTCTCGACCTCGATGAAGTCCTTGCCGGCCAGCGTGCGACGGAAGCTGCTGATCACCGCGTGGCGCACCTCGAAGGCGCGACGGGCCTCCTCGTTCACGATGAGGTCGGTGTAGCGCTGACGGAAACGGGTGTCGGTGTCGGTGAGGCCCTTCCACTTGTTGGGCAGGGGACGCACGGCCTTGGACAGCAACGACAGGTTCGCCACCTTCACGGACAACTCGCCCTTGCGGGTGGTCATGATCGTGCCCGACACACCGACCCAGTCGCCCAGATCGAGCGTGGAGATGTCGGCGAAGGCCTCGTCGCCGACGACGGCCTTGGAGATGAACAACTGCACCTCACCGGCGCGATCGCGCACGGTGGCGAAGATCAACTTGCCCTGTTCGCGCAGGAGCATGATTCGGCCGGCGATGGACACCTGGTGCTCAGTTTCGGTGCCGGCCTCGAGCGTTCCCCATGTGGCGCGTACTTCACTGAGCGTGTGGGTGCGATCGAAGCGGTACGGGTACGGCTCGATGCCTCGGGCGCGCAGATCGTCGAGTCGGCCGAGTCGTCGGTTCTTCTCGGCGAGCAAACCACTACCCGTCAGTTCCGGGCCGTCATCGGGTTCGCTCGTCACGTCGCTCACAAGCACGAAACCGTACTTGCTCGGAGTGCGGAGCGAGGAGTCAATAGTCACGGACGCAACGAAGGATCACGACACGAAGTCACCCGACCCGCCGGATGCCGACCGGTATCCTTTGCCCCATGCCCGTGCGTTTTCTGATCATCGGTGGTGGCCCGGCCGGCAACACCGCGGCCACCTACGCCGCTCGCTTGGGCGCCGAGGTCACCATGGTCGAGCGCGACCTCGTCGGCGGGGCGGCCCACTTGTTGGACTGCATTCCGTCCAAGACGATGATCGCCACCGGCGGCGCGATGTCGTTCAGCCGTCGGCTCCAGGGGATGGGCTTGGAAGAGGTTCAGCCCGAGATCGACGTGGAAGCGCTCACCGAACGGGTCGAGGACATCAAGGACCATCTGTCGGGAAGCACCGCCAATTTGCTCACCAGTCAGGGCGTGCGGATTCTGCGCGGTTCGGCCCGCTTCACGTCTCCGACCTCGGCCGAGGTGGACACCCACGACGGCACGACCGTCAGTGTTCCTTTCGACGCGGCGTTGATCGCCACCGGTTCGCGTCCGCGAGTTCCCGAGTGGGTGCGCCCCGACGGTGAGCGCATTCTCACCACTCGTGAGTGCTATCCGCCCAAGATCTTCCCGAAGAGCGTGTGCGTGGTGGGCTCGGGAGTCACCGGCGTGGAGTTCGTGCACATGTTCGAGTCGTTCGGTGCCAAGGTGACCCTGGTGGTCAGCCGTCAGCAGGTGCTGCCCAGCAAGGACCCCGAGGTGGCCGCCGTATTGGAGGACGACTTCTTGCGACGCGGCGTCTCGCTGTTGAAGGGAGCCCGGGCGCAATCCATCGAGCGCGACGCCGACGGCGTGTTGGTGAAGTGCGACGACGGTCGTCAGGTGCGCGCCAGCCACGCCGTGCTGGCGATCGGTTCGGTTCCCAACAGTGACGGCCTGAATCTGGAAGCGGCCGGGGTTCACGTGGACGGTGGTGGTTACGTCCCGATCAACCACCATTGTGTGACCAACGTGGAGCACATCTATGCCGCCGGTGACGTGAGCGGGAAACTGCCGTTGTCGTCGGTGGCATCCATGCAAGGTCGCAAGGTGGCCGAACACGTGATGGGCCTGCACACGCGCGAGCACCGTCACCTCGACTACGACAAGGCGGCCTCGGCCATCTTCACCGAGCCCGAGATCGCCGACGTGGGACTGGCCGAAGCCGAAGCGTTCGCGTCGGGTCGCAAGATTCGCGTCACCAAGGTGCCGTTCTCGGCCACGCCCAAGGCCCTCATCAACAACGATTCGCGCGGTTTCGTGAAGATCATCTCGGATCCCGCGACCGGCGTGGTGCTGGGCGGTTCCATCGTGGGTCGCCACGCCGCCGAGTTGATCAGCGTGATCGCCCTCGCCGTGACGGCGAACTTGAAAGTGACCGACATCGTCGAGAGTCTGCTGGTGCACCCGGCGCTCTCCGAAGCACTGGCGGAGGCCGCCGAATGAACGATTACCCGCCCCCGCCGCCCCTGACGGACTTCTCCACGGAGTCCGATCGTTTGGCGTCCGTCGGCCAACGTGCCATCGCGCAGTTGCTCGACGGATTGATCATCGGCATCCCGCTGTTCATCCTCACGTATTCGTTCGGTGGGGACATCACCGACACCGAGGATTCGAACCTGCTGTGGCTGACGTTGTTGTGGCTGGGCGTGAGCCTGCTCTACAACACCGCCATGATCGCCGTCTACGGTGCGACCCTTGGCAAACGGATCATGAAGTTGCGCGTGGTGAACCGCACCGACGGCTCACCCGTGAACTGGACCTACGCCGCGGTGCGTGCTTTGGTGCCCACGCTGGCCGGCGTGGTGCCGGTGATCGGGTTCGCGTTGAACATCGCGGTGTACGTGCGCGCGTTCTTCCACCCGTTCCGCCAGGGACTTCACGACGCGGCCGCCGGCACCATCGTCGTCCGCCGCTGACACCGTGGCGTTCCGGGTCGGAAAAGCGACGGTTGTCGGCGCTCACGCCGGCCGAGAACGGGTGGTTCAGAGCGGTCGATAGACCTCGTCGTGCGGGAACGGTCGGGGCTTCACGTAGGGATCATCGGGGTTGACGGATCCGTCGGGCACGTCGTCCACCCGCACCCAGTCGCTCACCACCACGCGACGCGAGATGGCCCACGTGCCGTCGACGTTGGTCATGTCGTCCACGTAGCGAACGCCGGCGGTGACGTCCTGCCGGGGTTTGTTCTCTCGCGGAATCGTGCGGTGGTACGCGACGGCGTAGGTCTCCACGCGGGCCCGATCGCCGTGCAGTTCGATGAGGACGTTGGCCATGGTGTGCGAGGTCACCGACCAACGTGCCAACTGGCGTTCGAGCCAGGGGATGAACCCGTCGACGTCACCTTTGTAGGAACCGTGATCATCGGTGGCACCGGGGTGGTAGCACGAGCGCACCAAGTCGTAGTCACGACGATCGACGCCACGGGCGTAGCGATAGATCACATCGCGAATCCGCTCGCGCGCCACGAGATCGTCGACGTTCATGATCGATCTGGGTCACCCAAGTAGCCGGAAACGGTCACTTTCCGTACCCAGATCGGGTCAGGCGATGACGACGACGACGTCGCCGGAGCCCACCGTGTCGCCGGCCTTGACCTTCACTTCGGACACCTTGCCGCTCTTCTCGGCCAGGATCTGGTTCTCCATCTTCATGGCTTCCAGAACCACCACCGCTTGACCGGCTTCGACGTCCTGGCCCACTTCGACGAGCACCTTCACGATGGTTCCCTGCATCGGCACGGCCACCTGACCGGAACCCGCGCCGCCACCCGCGCCGCCACCGGCGGCCCGCTTGGGCTTGGCCCCCTTGGCGGCCCCGACGCTGGCCACGACCGCGGTCTGCTCGGGCACCCACATGGCCACGTCGAAGCGCTTGCCGTTCACTTCCACCGTGGTGTTGCGGCGCACCAACGGTTCCGCGTCGTCGCCGTCACCGGCGGGCGTCTTGGGGGCCTCGATGCCCGACAGGTCGAGCACCTCTTCCACCCACTTCGTGGAGTGCTTCATCGCGGCGAAATCCGGGTGGCGCAGAATGGCCAGGTCGGCCGGAATCGTGGTGGCCACACCCTCGACGACCATCTCTTCCAACGCGCGAATGGTGCGCGCGATGGCCGTGGGGCGATCCTTGCCCCACACGATGAGCTTGCCCACCAAGTTGTCGTAGTACTGGCTGATCTCGTCGCCACTCTCGTAACCCGAGTCGAAGCGCACACCGAAACCGTCGGAGGGAACGAGTTTGGTGATCTTTCCGGGTGAGGGCAGGAACTTCCCGCCGGCGGGATTCTCGGCGTTGATGCGAATCTCGATGCCGTGTCCGTTACGACGCGCGGCCACCTGCTCCTGGGTCATCGGCAACGTCTCGCCGCCGGCCACGCGGATCTGCCACTCCACCAGGTCGATGCCGGTGATCACCTCGGAGATTTGGGGTTTTCTGGCCGAAAAGGTAGTAGAAAACCCCGAAACAGACTGGGATGACAAGCTTGGGAAGCCCAGGCTTGTCATCCCAATTTGTTTCGGGGTTTTCTGGCAGTAAAGGGCCAAAAAACACCGAAATGGAGTGGGATTACAAGCCCAGGAAGCCCAGGCTTGTCGTCCCAGTCCATTTCGGGGTTTTCGGGCCGAAAAGGGCCCCAAAAAACCGAAACGGACTGGGATGACAAGCTTGGGAAGACCAGGCTTGTCATCCCAGTCCACAACCACAACCACAACCACAACCACAGGGGGGGGGAACTCCTACAAGGCGGAATGTAATGTGGCCATAGAGAAGAAGTCCTAACAATTGTCTGGTGGAGCATTCGAT
>SYCH01000006.1 GCA_005787025.1 Actinomycetota bacterium
AGACGGATGTCGCGCATCCATCCCGCCAAGGTGGCCACGGCGCCGATGAGCACCTCGGGCTTCTTGCTCTCGTCGAGCCATCCGTACGACACGATCGTGCGCCCCGCCGGCATGGGGGCCCGCTCGTTGTGATGGGTGGCGTGCGGCATGATCAGGATCGGCGGATGACCCGGATCGATCGACCTCACCACGTCGGCCGCCTCGTCGGAGGACACGATCACCGATTCCGCACCGGCGATCACCGGTTCGAGAAACGTGATGTTCGCGCGGTGATAGGCATCGGCATCCAGCGGATCGGTTGGCCACGCGCTCTCGGGAACGCCGCACCGACGAAGTTCCTCGCGCAGACGAGACTCGGCCCAGTCGCGCTGTCCCGATAGATGCCCGATTCCGACGAGACACCCCACCAACGTCGGTTCGTGCAGCCAGACGTGTCCGGGAGTCTCCCCCAACGACGCGAGAGTGGCCGCGTGGAACTCGGAAGACCCCAGTGTGTTCACCATCGCGTCGAAGTCGTGCTTGTGGAAGTATCGCCCGAGCCCCGCCACGTTGCGACGGTTGCCGGCCGCGCCGTCGGTGGCGGTCAGGTCGATGACGGGTTCGAGGTCTGCCGAACGTTGCGACGAATTCCAGGCCGCCAACACGCGTTCGTTGTAGGCGCCAATGCCCGAGGGCGATCCGGCGAACGGTCCCACCAACGCCACGCGGCGACGATGCGCACGCCGCGCCGCTGTGCGCGGGGGATCCTCGTTCAACGCCGCCACCGCCGCGCGACCCACCCGTTCCCAGGTCCAGCGGTTCGACGTCTCGGCGGCGACCTCGGACAACAGAGAACGGAACGTCTCGTCCTCGAGGCCGGAACGAATAACGCTCGTCATGTCGGCCACGTCGTTGGCGTCGAATGTGGCCCGCGCATCGCCGATGACCTCGGGCAACGACGAGTTGTCGCTGCATATCACCGGGCACCCACTGGCCGCCGCTTCGGCGACCGGTAACCCGAATCCCTCCTCCAACGAGGGGAACACCGACAACGCGGCCCCTTGATACAGGGCCACCATCTCGTCGTCGGAGACGGTGTCGGTCACCACCACGTCCGACTGCCATCCCATGTCGAGGTGGTGGACGACGTGATGCCACCGGTCGCGCACGGCCGGCACGGCGGTGCAGGCGATCACCAGCTGGTGTCTCGATCGCAACTCGCGGGGCAGACCGGCCCACGCGCGGATCAGACCCGGCGTGTTCTTGCGATCATCCCCACCGGTGACCGCCACCACGCGTCGGCGGTCGAGATCGAGCCCGATGTCGACCAATCGGGCCAGTCGAGCATCGATGGGCCCCGGGTCATCGGACGGAACGAACTGCGGATCGATGGCCGCGCCCACCACCTCGATGCGATCGCGGGGGAAGGCGAGAACCACGCTGGCCGTGTCGGCCGAGAACGTGGAGTTCGACAGCAGCCGATCGAAGGTTCGTACCAGACCCGCGCGCAGACGTGCCTGTACCCGCGCTGAGTCCTCGACCAGATAGCGATCGGGGTATCGGTACGGGATGACGTCGTGCAGCACCCCGACCACGCGCAACCCGGCTTCGGTGACGGCGCGGGGAACGACGTCGAGAGCAACGGGGTGCAACATCATCTGGGTGCACAAGAACCAGGTCGACTGGGGTTCGGCCAACATGGCCGCTCGCGTGAGCGGTGCGGTGTGGACACCCTCGATGGCCGTCCGCCATTCGCGATCGTCGGCTGACGCGTCGACGAGCACGGTAAGGTCGGCCCCCGCGGCCCGCATGGCCCGCACCAACCCGATGGTGTAGCGACCGATCCCGCGTCCACCGGCGGTGGGATGCGAGATGACGCGTCCATCCACCAGCACGCGGGTGTTCGGCACCGGCCTCAGCTCCGATTCGCGGGGGTGGAGGCGGTGTCGATCATGGCCTCCAAGCGGGTGATCTGACGCTCGATCGACTCCACGGCCGCCATCGCGGTGTCAGCGTCCAGTCGGACGCGTTCGGCGTATCCCAGGAACAACGGCAGAGAGCGATCGGCCCCCGAACGTACGTCGTGATTCAAGGCCTGCACGACGTCGTTGACGACCTGCACCTGATTGCGGATCTCGGCCACCTCGGCCCGCAGAACACGCACATCACGGCCGGTGATTCTCGACATGAGCGCTTTGACCACTCGCACGCCCTCAGCCTACCCCCGTCATCCTCACCTCTTCGGATGTCCACGGGGCTCGATGCACCGCGACCTAGGGTCGACGGTGATGAAGGCGAGGCGGGTCATGGTCGGCGTGTGGGGCTTGGTGACCCGACCATTGGTGCGCCGTTGGAAATGGTGGCGACAGCCACGATGGTGGAACGACTCCGACCTTCCCTGGGAGGTTCCCGACGCCGTGGGCAAAGGGCCGATGGCGGTGTGCAACATCTGCCATTGGGCCGGAGCGGAGTTTCTCGGCACGGAGCACGTGGAAAGCGCCATGTGTCCACGGTGCGGAAGCGTCGCCCGCGACCGCTTCCTGCTGTTCTGCTTCTTCAATTGTTCGCCACACGATTCCAGTATGAGGGTGCTGGAGACGAGTCCGAGACTGGGTCGCGAGTACCGCCGCATGATGCGCTCGCTGTTCCGCTACACATCGAGCGACTTCGACCTGTCCGCGCATCGCGGCGACATTCGCATAGACCTGCAGGACATCGCCTTGCCGGACTCGTCCGTCGACGTCTTGCTCACCCCTCACGTGTTGGAACACGTTCCCGACACCGACCGGGCATTGCGGGAGATCCACCGGGTTCTCGCGCCGGACGGCGCGATGTACCTGCAGATTCCACTTCAGCAGGGCGTCACCGCACGCCCCACGGAACCCGAGTTCCACGGCGACAACACACCGGTGCACTTCCGCTTCGGATGGGATCTGATCGCGTCACTGGAGACGGCGGGCTTCGACGTGGAGGTTCTCGTGATGGAGGAGTTCGCAAAGGTGCTGCGAGGCGAGAACCCGTGCCCCGAGCCCGAGGTGGACGGATTCGATATTCCATCGATGATCGAGCACGCACCAACGGCCAAGTTGCGCCCGATCGTGGACATTTACATGTCGAAGATCTACGGCTTTCGACCCGAGCACCAGTTCGTGACGTTTCGTTGCGTCAAGCGTTGACGGGCGACCGCCCGAATCGCATGCGCACGCACAGAACGATCATCTGCAACCCGAGCACGACGGCCTTGTAGCGGCTGCCCGTCACCGAGCTTTCCCCCACCCGCTCTTGGTACTTCACCGGCACCTGCACGAACGACATTCGCTCACGAGCGACGTGCAACATCATCTCCAAGCCAAACGACGAGCCGTCGATGGCGAACTTGGGTTCCAGGCGGTCGAGCGACTCCCGGTGGATCACGCGGTAGGTGCACCCGACATCGGACAAGAAAACGGTGTTGTACAGCACCTCGACCAGCTTGGCCACCGCCCAGTTGCCCCACTTCAGGAACCAACCCATGTTCGCTCCGGAAAGGATGAGCGCCTGGGTGGTGCGCGATCCGAACACCACGTCCACATCGTGCGTGTACGGCAACAACTTCAACAGGTCCGCGGGGTCGAAGGTTCCGTCGGGTTCGCAGACGCACACCAGGTCGAATGACCGCGTCTCGGCGAAACCGCGTCGGATGGCGGCGCCGTAACCCTGCGTGGTTTCCAGCACCTCGCGGGCCGTCGTGGGTGCGACCTCGGCCGACGTGTCGGGATGCGCATTGTTGTTGACCACCAAAATCT
>SYCH01000076.1 GCA_005787025.1 Actinomycetota bacterium
GTCGACGGAGTCGCCTGGATCAGTGAGTACGTCGCCCGGGATGCGATCCGCTCCGGCATCCAGACGCGCGGGGCGAGCAAGGTCGTCTTCAATGGCACCGATCCCCGACGAACCTCCGTGAAACTACGGCGGCCCGATGCCCTGCCCGAAGATCCCGGTCCGATCGTGACGGTGCTCGGTGTCGGCTATCGGCACAAGAATCGTCCCTTCGCTCTGGAGGTTCTCGGGCGACTCGTCGCCGAGGGGAATGCCTGCCATTTCGTTCTCGCCGGACCCCAACCGCATCACGGTTCGTCGCTTCCCGAGGAAAAGTCGATTCTCGAAGGTCGTCCCGCGGTCGCCGCTCGCGTGACCTTGCTCGAGAGCCTCGACGACGACGAACGTGATTGGCTCTACCAGAACTCGGTGGCGATTCTCTATCCCACCGTCTCGGAGGGGTTCGGATTGGTGCCATTCGAGGCCGCGCGCTTTGGCACGCCCACGATCGCCTCGCGAATGGGCAGCCTCGACGAGGTGCTTCCGCACGACATCCCGACGATCATCGACTTCGACATCGATGACACGACCAGACTCGTACGCGACGTCATCGCTTCCGATTCGGTGCGACGTGACATCGTCACCGCGATATTGCGACGGGCCGACGAATTCACCTGGGGTCGTACCGCATCTCTGATGCTCGAGTTGGTCGATGACGTGTTGTCCGGACCGCGCAACAACATCGACAGCATCTGGGCCGAGGCACCGACCGCCGCCACTATCCACACCGCCGACTACGTGGCCCGAGTCCGACGCACCAACCGAAAGTCGACGCTCTACCGGCTGGTCACCTCGATCGGACTGGGTCGTTTGCTCGTCGGGCCCGGTGGTTCCCGACGCCGCCGCGCGTTGAAGGCCCTGTACCGTCGAATCGAGCGGTGAGGCCCCGGAGAGCATCGGTCGCGGATCGGTAGAATCCGAACAATGTCCAGAGTCGCAGTGATCGGAACCGGATACGTCGGCCTCACCACCGGCGCGTGTCTGGCGCATCTGGGTCACACCGTCGTGTGCGCCGACATCGACGAGTCGAAGGTGTCCGAGCTTCGCGCGGGTCGCATCCCCATCGTCGAACTCGGCCTCGAACAGCTGGTGGCCGAGGGACTCGCCGACGGTCGCTTGTCGTTCGTCGTCGGTGGAGCCACCGCCGTGACCGACTGCGATATCGCGTTCCTGTGCGTGCCCACGCCTCAGGGCGACGACGGGTCGGCCGATCTCAGCTACGTACAGCGAGCCGCGGAGCAAATCGCCCCGCACCTGCCGCACGAGGCCATCGTGGTGAACAAGTCCACGGTGCCGGTGGGCTCCACCAAGGTTGTCGAGCGGGCACTCAAGAGACCCGATGTACGGGTGGTGTCAAACCCCGAGTTCCTCCGCGAGGGCTCGGCGGTTCAGGACTTCTTGAAGCCCGATCGCGTGGTGGTGGGCGCCGACGATCAAGCCGCCGCTCTGAAGGTGGCGTCGTTGTACGACGGTCTCACCACTCGGGTGATCATCACCGACCCGGCCTCGGCCGAAACCATCAAGTACGCCGCCAACGCGTTCCTAGCCACCAAACTGTCGTTCATCAACGCCATCGCCGCCATCTGCGAGGGAGTGGGTGCCGACATCAACGACGTCGTGGTCGGCATGGGCAGCGACAAGCGCATCGGTGAGAGCTTCCTGCGCCCCGGGCCCGGTTGGGGCGGCAGTTGCTTCCCGAAGGACTCGCGGGCCCTCATCAAGATCGCGGAAGAGGCGGGCTACGACTTCCAACTGCTCGATGGCGTGATCGCCGTCAACGACCAGCAGTTCGATCGGGTGGCGAACAAGGTTCGCACGGCCGTCGGTGGCGAATTGTCGGGCAAACGCGCCGCCGTCTGGGGCCTGGCGTTCAAGGCCGGCACCGACGACCTGCGGGACTCCCCCGCCGTCGCGATCGCCGAACGGTTGCTCGCCTCGGGCGCCCGGTTGACCGTGTTCGACCCCACGGTTGATCGGCCACGCGCCGGCGTGCCCGCCGGCGTGACCATCGCCTCAGATCCCATCGATTGCTGCCGCGACGCAGATGTGCTGGTGGTGCTCACCGAATGGGATGAATTCAAATGGGTCGACCCGGTCGCGGTGGCCACCGTGACCACGTCGCGGATCGTTGTCGATGCGCGCAATCTTCTCGACCGGACCCAATGGCAAAAGGCCGGCTTCGCGCATCAGGGAATCGGCCGCTGACATGAGGGTTCTCTTGGCTGGTGGTGCGGGCTTCATCGGCTCCCACATGGCCGACGCGCTGCTCGCCCGCGGCGACGAAGTTGTGGCCATCGACAACTTGTGCACCGGCCGACGCCAGAACGTGTCCCATCTCGCCCGCAACCCATCATTCGCCCTGATCGAACACGACATCACGCGGGAATGGCCCGCACATCCGGCTCTCTCCGGTCGGTTCGATGCCGTGCTCGATTTCGCCAGTCCCGCGTCGCCGAACGACTTCGCGACCATGCCATTGGATATCCTGGCCGTGGGTAGCACCGGCACCCGCGCACTCCTCGACCGTGCCCTCGCCGATGGGGCGCTTTTCTTCCTCACCTCCACCAGCGAGGTGTACGGGGATCCTCTGGTGCATCCCCAGCCCGAGTCCTATTGGGGCAACGTGTCATCCACCGGACCACGTAGCTGCTACGACGAAGCCAAACGCTTCAGCGAGGCGCTCACCATGGCGTACCACCGTGTGCACGGACTCGACGTGCGCATCGTGCGCATCTTCAACACCTACGGCGAACGTATGCGTCCCAACGACGGCCGCGTGGTGAACACGTTCGTGGTGCAGGCGCTCACCGGTCGACCACTCACTCTTCACGGGGATGGCCGACAGACTCGATCCTTCTGCCACGTCAACGACGAGGTACGTGGATTGATGGCGCTCCTGGATTCCGACATCACCACGCCGGTCAACATCGGCAACCCGGGCGAGTTCACCATGCGCGAGTTGGCGGAACTGGTGAACGAACTCACCCACTCGCGGAGCCCGATCGTCTCCGTTCCGCTTCCAGCGGAGCGCGAAGGCGATCCCATGCAGCGTTGCCCCGACATCACGTTGGCCAGGTCCGCGCTCGGCTGGGAGCCGTCCATCGCCCTGCGCGACGGCCTCGCTCTGATGATCGAGCACTTCCGCACCAACGAGGACATCTCGTGACCATCCTCGTCACCGGAGGGGCCGGCTACATCGGCTCGCACACTGTTCGTCAACTACGCGCCGAGGGTCGCGACGTGGTGGTGCTGGATTCACTGGAGCGAGGTAACCGCGACGCGTTGTTGGGCGCCCCCTTCGTGCAAGGTGACATCAGCGACTCGTCACTGGTGGCCGAAGTGTGCCGTGAGCACGGTGTCGACTCGGTCATCCACTTCGCCGCCTACAAGAGCGTGGGCGAATCCATGACGGACCCCGAGAAGTACTGGCGCAACAACGTTCAGGGCACCGTGGACCTGTTGGAGGGGATGCTGGCCGCCGACGTGCGGCGAATCGTGTTCTCCTCGTCGGCCGCCGTGTACGGAAATCCGGACTCGCTACCCATCCGTGAGGATGCTCCATTGCGACCCGAGAACGTGTACGCCGAGACCAAGGCCGTGATGGAGCGCGTCATCCA
>SYCH01000077.1 GCA_005787025.1 Actinomycetota bacterium
GCTGTCCGCTGGCTACTACGACGCGTACTACGGCAAGGCCCTGAAGGTGCGCCGTCTCATCAGTGACGATTTCGCGCGCGCGTACGCCACGGCCGACGTGTTGCTGACGCCGACCTCGCCGATCCCGGCGTTCAAGGTGGGGGAGAAAGCCGACGACCCGTTGTCCATGTACCTCTGCGACGTTTACACGATCCCCACCAACCTGGCCGGACACCCCGCGATGAGCGTTCCGTTCGGTGAATCCCGCGACGGTTTGCCCATCGGTGTTCAAGTGATGGCGTCCACGCTGGGCGAGCAACCCATGTTCAAGGTGGCTTCCGCCCTCGAACGACACATGAACTCCACGGGAGGTCGATCATGAGCCCCGCCGAGATCGTGGTCGCGCCCAACGACGGTTCGTATCTGATCGACGGCTACGAATTGGTGTGCGGTCTCGAGGTGCACGTGGAATTGGCGACGGCGACCAAGTTGTTCTCGGCCAGTGCCAACCGTTTCGGAGACGAACCCAACACCCACATCGACCCGGTGACACTCGGCCTGCCCGGCGCGCTTCCGGTGCTGAACCGGCACGCGGTGGAACTCGCCATGCGCATCGGCCTGGCCCTGAACTGCACGGTGCAACCGAGCACGTTCCACCGCAAGAACTACTTCTACCCCGACATGCCCAAGGCGTATCAGATCTCGCAGTACGACCAACCCATCAACGTCGACGGGTGGTTGGAGCTCCCCGGGGGCAAGCGCATCGGAGTGGAACGTGCCCACCTCGAGGAGGACACCGGCAAGAGCACCCACGTCGGTGGCACCGGTGGTCGAATCCACGGCAGTGATCACTCGTTGATCGACTTCAACCGTGCCGGAGTACCCCTGGTCGAGATCGTCGGCCGTCCCGACATCGCCTCGCCCGACGAGGCCAAGCAGTACGTCACCGAACTTCGCCAGATTCTGGTGGCGGTCGGTGCGAGCGACGCCAAGATGGAAGAGGGCTCGATGCGGTGCGACGCCAATGTCAGCGTGCGCAAGCCGGGTGCGCCGCTCGGAACGCGTTGCGAGATCAAGAACGTCAACTCCGTGCGTTCGCTCGGTCGCGCCATCGAATACGAGGCACGTCGTCAGATCGCTCTCATCGAAGCGGGCGAGTCCATTCGGCAGGAGACGCGTCACTGGGACGAGACCGATGGCCGCACGCACACCTTGCGAACGAAGGAGGATGCCGACGACTACCGGTACTTCCTCGAGCCGGACCTGGTTCCGCTGGATCCGGGCGCCGAATGGATCGAGGCCGTGCGCGCGGCTCTTCCCATGCTTCCGCGTGAGCGTCGACTGCGTTTGTCGCGGGCGACCGGTGCTCCCGCCGACGGCGAAGCGGTGATGGTGGTGGTCGAGCGCGGACAGGACGACTACGTGTTGGCCGTCGCCGAGTCGGGCGCGGACGTGGCCCGTGCGCTGGTGCACGTGAAGGAGGCGTACGCCGAGCAGAGTGCGCGACCGAGCGTTCCCGCGGCCGACCTGGCGCGCATGATCGTGATGGAAACGAGCGGGAAGCTGACCTCGACCCAGGCCAAGACCGTGCTGGCCGAACTGGTGGCCAACGGTGGCGGCGACGCCGAGGCGATCGCCGCGGCCAAGGGTTTCGAGGCCATGGACGTCTCCGCGTTGGAAGCCATCGTCGACGACGCCATCGCGGCCCAACCCGATGCGTGGGCCAAGTACTGCGCCGGCGAGGAGAAGGCCATGGGCGCGTTGGTGGGTGCCATCATGAAAGCGAGCAAGGGCAAGGCCGACGGCAAGGCCGTCACCGCGTTGTTGCAGTCGAAGCGCGGTTAGACCCGACCCGCCACGATCGCGTCGATCGCCCGACGGCACGTGCGGTCGAAGGCATCGGCCGACATGTGCAGGTGGTCGACGGGGGTGTCTTCTTCCTTGGTGTGGCTCAACCCGTTCGTGGACGAGGAGAAGATCATGACGGTCGGCACGCTGCGGGCCATCTCGCTGGCGTCGTGCAGAGCGCCGCTCGGTAGTTCGACGTCGTGACCTTCGACCTCGCGCACGCTGTCGCGGGCCGCGTCGAGCAACACGGGATGGAACGGCATCGGCGCGATGCGGAAGATGTGTTCCCACTCCACGGTGCAACCCTCGGCTTCGGCGGCGGCTCCGGCGGCGGCGCGACTCTCGGCCAGCATGGTGGCCAACTCGTCGGCGTCGATGTGGCGCATGTCGAGGGTGATGGTGGTCTCGCCGGCGACCGCGGTGACCACGCCGGGTTTGCAGGCGACCGCGCCCACCGTGGTGACTCCGACGTGACGATCGCCGATCTCGGCCACGGCCAATGCGAACCGTGACGCGGCGCGGAAACTGTCGCGACGCATCGGCATGGGCATCGTTCCGGCGTGCGCGGCTTGCCCGCGGAAGACGAGGCGTTCGCGCTCGATGCCCTTGGTGCCGGTCACCGTGCAGATGCCCCTGCCCAGTGATTCGAGGACGGGGCCTTGTTCGATGTGCACCTCGACGTATGCCTTCACGTCGCGCAGTCGGGTGCGCGCGCCGTCCAGGCGGTCGATGTCGACTCCGTGCCGGGGGAGGATGTCGACCAACTTGTTGCCCTCTTTGTCGGAGAGTCCGCGCAGGATCTCCACGTCGAGGGTCCCCATGACCGCGGCGGATCCGAACAACGAGCGACTGAAGCGAGCCCCTTCCTCGTCGGCCCAGTCCACGAGGGCGACGGTCACGGGCGGAGTTCCTTCGGCGGCCAACGAACGCAACAGTTCGAGCCCCGCCATCACGCCGAGCGCGCCGTCGAGCCAGCCGCCCTTGGGAACGCTGTCGAGGTGGCTGCCCACCACCAACGTGTCGGGGCGTTCGCCACCCAGGTAGGCCCACAGGTTGCCGGCCTCGTCCACGTCGACCTCGACGGGCAACGTGGACAGACTCTCGCGCAGCAATGCACGGGCCTCGAGCCATTCGGGGGTCCAGCACAAGCGTCGCGAACCCTCGGGTCCACCGGTGCGCGCGGCGAGTTCACGCAGGCTGGTCACCACGCGGGCGGGGTCGAACGTCGAACGAACGGTGCTGTTGACCATGGTTCAACGGTACCGTGGGCGATCGTGACGGGACGAACGACGGACCACATCCTCATCGAGCGCTTGCGGGTCGTGAGCATCATCGGCGTCCTGGATCACGAGCGGTTCACACCGCAACCGTTGCAGATCGACGTCGACATCGAGGTCGATCTTCACGACGCCGGCCAGAGCGACGACCTGACGCAGACGGTGCACTACGGCGAGGTGGCGGTGGCCCTCGCGGAGTTGGCGCGAAACACGCGGTACCAGCTGCTCGAGCGTTTGGCTCAACACATGACCGAGGTCGTGCTGTCGTTCCCATTGGTGCGCGCCGTCGATTTGACGCTCACCAAGATGGAACCGCCCATTCCCGAGGACATCGGGTCGACAGCGGTGCGCCTGTATCGAGTGCGGTCGGACTTCTCGTCCAGTAGCCCGCACAAGGCGATCATCGCCCTCGGCAGCAACATGGGCGACCGCGCCGGCTACTTGCGCTTCGCCCTCGAACGATTGGGTGATCGCGTCACCGCCGAGTCCCAGGTGTTCGAGACCGATCCGGTGGGCGGCCCCGAGAATCAGGGCGCCTACCTCAACATGGTCGTGGCCATCGACACCGAACTCGATCCGTACGCGCTGCTGCGTTGGCTGCACCGCATCGAGGCCGACGCGGGTCGCGAGCGGGTCGTCCATTGGGGACCGCGCACTCTCGACTTGGATCTGTTGTTCTTCGACGACGTGGTGATCGACGGCGGAAACCTGGCGGTGCCACACCCACGGTACGCCGAACGTCGTTTCGTGTTGGCACCGTTGAACGAGGTGGCCCCCGATCGGTGCCCGGTCGGCTGGGAGACCACCCTTCCGCCCGACGCGGTGTATCCGCGCGGGCCGTTGACGCGTTGACGCGTTCTCCCGGGCGACTCAGTC
Source organism: Actinomycetota bacterium (assembly GCA_005787025.1). Taxonomy (GTDB): domain Bacteria; phylum Actinomycetota; class Acidimicrobiia; order Acidimicrobiales; family Ilumatobacteraceae; genus Casp-actino8. Next base: position 3,981 of record SYCH01000077.1, read on the forward strand.
GCCCAGTCCCAACGATCGTTCGACACGCCGGATCTTCTCGGGGTAGTGGCCGCGGCCGAACTCGGGGCGTTGTTTCAGCACGATCTCCAGAAGTTCGTCGTGTTGCGCCGTTTCTTTCCACGGGAGAGCGATGTAGAGCGGAAGACCGAAGACCCGAAGGGCGGACAGATTGGAGTACACGTGCTTCTGGTAGACGTATCGCTCCTCCCACGGCCAGTTCGACGGCGCGAAGCCGGTGCCGGGGTCGAGTATGCAGAGTTCGCGCAAGCCGAATCGGTCGGCGACGACCAGTTGGGCCTCGAAAAACTCCAGCATCACCTTCACGGGGTCGGCACGAACCATTTCCATTTCGCGGGGGTTCGGTCCCGAAAGGAACGGCAACACGATCGGCGCGCGGAAGTCGGCGGCCACCTGCCACATCTCGTCGGTCTGCATGCCGTCGGCGGCGTTGATCACCGTGGCCCCGGCGGCCAACGCGCGTCGCGTCACCTCGGGCTTCCACGAGTCGATACTGAGGGGCACGCCGAACGCGGCCAGAGCCTTCACGATGGATTCCAGTCGATCCCATTCCTCCTGCCACGACACCACGGTGGCGTTGTCGGTGCTGCCTTGGCCACCGAGATCGATGCCGTCGCATCCGTTGTTCAACAGGTATTCGCCACGACGGGTGGCGGCGGTAGCGTCCACGGCGATTGAATCGACGTTGAGCGAATCCGGAGAGGCGTTGACCACGCCGTACAAGAACATGGTTCGCAGGTTAGGGCGAGCGGGGCGAGGCGACATGAGCGTGAAGACATTCGATCCCACCGGCTGGACGTTGGAGACCGCACTGTTGATGAAGGGCGACCGCACCGTCTCGGTCTGCATTCCGTGCAAGAACGAAGCCGGAACCATCGGTGATCTGGTGCGTCTGATCGAACCCTCGTTGCTCGGCACGTTGGTGGACGAACTCATCGTGTTGGACGACGGTTCGATCGATGGCACCGGCGAGATCGCCGAAGAAGCCGGCGCCACCGTGGTTCACGTCGATCTGGTGCATTTCTTCCACGGAACGGGCAAGGGCAAGGGTAACGCGTTGTGGGCCAGCCTTCTGGCGAGCAAGGGCGACATCGTGGTCTGGATCGACGGCGACATCACCAGCTTCACCACCGATTGGATCGTCCGATTGGTGATGCCATTGCTCATCGATTCCGAGGTGGGTCTGGTGAAGGCGAGTTACGAACGACCATCCCACCTGGGTGGTGGCGGACGCACGACCGAACTGGTGGCGCGGCCCTTGCTGTCGATGTTCTTCCCGTCGATCGCCGACATGCAACAGCCTCTGGCGGGCGAGTTCGCCGGGCGTCGATCGATGGTGGAAGCCATCCCGTTCGCCACCGGTTGGGGAGTCGAGATCGGCATGATCATCGACATGGCGAGCGCCTTCGGGCCGTCGAGCCTGGCCCAAGTGGATCTCGGTGTGCGTCTGCACCGGCACCATCGGCTGGAGACCTTGGCGATCCAGGCGGCCGAGGTCGCCGCCACCGTTCTGGCCCGCACGGCGAATCCGCCGGCAATGTTCGACGTGGTGCCGATGTTGCATCGCAAGTCGGGTGAGCCGATCATGTTGAA
>SYCH01000078.1 GCA_005787025.1 Actinomycetota bacterium
CACCCACTTCGGCCCGATGCAGCGACTGTTCGACACCACGTCGATCTCCGCCGTGCAGTGGCTGATCGCCATCGCGATCGCCTCGTCGGTTCTCTGGGTCGAGGAAGTCCACAAAATCATCATCAGAAAGAGGAATGCATCGTGAAGTGCCCCACCTGCACCGACACCGACCTCGTCATGACCGATCGGCAAGGCGTGGAGATCGACTACTGCCCCAAGTGCCGTGGCGTGTGGCTCGATCGCGGTGAACTGGACAAGATCATCGAGCGCTCGTCGCAACCGGCACCCTCGTCCAGACGCGACGACGATGACTGGGACGACGACGATGACAAGTACAAATACGGCAAGAAGAAGAGCAAGACCAAGAGCATCTTCGGCGAGATCTTCGACTTCTGATACCGCGCGCACACCAACCCATACCCTGATTCACCTATTTGACAAGAGGAGCCATGTTCAAGAACACTCTGAAGACAACTGTTCTGCTCGCCGGCCTCGGCGGATTGATCGTCGCGGTGGCGGCGATGCTCGGCGGAGGCAGCAGTGGTGCCGTGATGATCGGTTTGGCCATCGCACTCGTGATGGTGGGCGGCAGTTACTGGTTCAGCGACAAATTGGCGCTTCGATCAGCGCAGGCGGTCGTCATCACCGAGGCCGATGCACCCGAGTTCTACCGAATGGTCCAGTCACTGGCCGCGCGCGCGAACATGCCCATGCCCCGCGTGGCCATCTCACCCAGCGAGCAGCCCAACGCCTTTGCCACCGGACGCGGTCCGCGCAACGCGGTGGTGTGCGCCACGCAAGGTCTGTTGCGTTCGATGCCCCACGACGAACTGGAGGGAGTGATGGCGCACGAGTTGATGCACGTGCGCAACCGCGACATCCTCATCGGCTCGGTGGCGGCGGCCGTGGCCACCGCGATCTCGGCGATCGCGCAAATGGCCTACTTCGCCGCGCTGTTCGGTGGAGGGCGTGACGACGAGGACCGTCCGAACCCCATCGCACTTCTGCTCATCTCCATGCTCGCGCCCATCTCGGCGTCACTCATCCAGATGGCCATCAGTCGCAGTCGCGAGTTCGAGGCCGATCGTTCGGCCGCCGAACTCCTGGGAACGGGCATGCCGCTGGCACGAGCGCTCGAGCGCATCGAGACCATGGCCCAGCGCATCCCGATGAACGTGGCGCCGGCCCAGGCCCAGGCGTACATCCACAATCCGCTGGCCGAGTTCCAGGGACGTCGTCAGGGCGGTGTGAACATGTCGCGTCTGTTCTCGACGCACCCCAGCACCGACGAGCGCATCCGCCGACTGCTCAGCCTCTGACGCTCACTTGATGGCGGTGGGGGCCACCGGGCCACCCACCGCACGGGTGAACGGCAACGGAGTGGCGGTGAGCAAGAAGTCGTACTGGCCATCGGCCGCGCAATCGGCGGCCAGTTCGTCGAGAGCCCAGTTCTGACCTTGGGTGAGGCCGATGTCGCGGATATTGATCATGTGCACCGGCAACATCGCCGCCGGGTCCTCGGGTGGGTAGCACTCGAACACGATCGTGTCGGTGGCCACGATCGCCACGTCATGGTCGCGAATCCACTCGATGCTCTTCTGGCCCAGACCCGGGGTCGGGTACGAATAGTGGACCTTGTCCCCCACGCGCAACCAATGCTGGTGCCCGGTGCGCACGCACACGATGTCGCCGGGCATCACCGTGATGCCACCGAGGGCCGCCGCTCTGTCCAGATCGTCGCCACCAATGGCGTGAGCATCGTCGAAGAAATCGACACCATGGACGCGAGCGATGTCGAGCAGGATTCCCCGCGACACCACCGGCCCGACCTTCTCGATTCCAAGTTCGGTGCTACCGGTTTCGTCGGTGGTGGTGTCGGACAGGCCGTTGTACAGCAGACCGTCGTAACCGACGTGGGCCAACGAGTCGAGGTGTGTCGACGCTTGCACGCCCATGGTCACCGCGTCGTCGCTGGAGGTGAAGTCGCCCGGGTCCCCCGACATCGAATGATTCAGCGAGATCATCTTGCGTTCGGGGTTCACGCGGCCCGGGATGAACCCCAACTGCGGACCATCCTCGTCGAAGGGATACGTGAGTGAGAACACTTTGCCCTGCCGAGCGGCGGCCATTCCCCGTCGCACCGCCGCATCGTCGATGAGGTTCAAGGTGCCTCGTCGATCATCCGCGCCCCAGCGTCCCCAATTGGAGACGCGAGCCGCCATTTCGCGCAAGTAGTCGGGCATCGTCATGTCGTCTCCTCCCTGTCAGCCGTACACCAACTCGGCCATCGTGCGCAGAGTTTCGGGTGAACCACCGATGATCAGGGTGGACACCTTGCTCTCCTTCCACGCGGCCAGGTCGTCGCGAATCTTGGCCGCCGGGCCGACCAGACAGATCTCGTCCACCATCTCCTTGGGAACCGCGGCAATGGCCTCGGCTTGCTTGCCGTTCAGGAACAGGTTCTGGATCGTGTCGACGGCTTCCTCGTAACCGAGACGGCGGAACACGTCGGCGTGGAAGTTCATCTCCTGGGCTCCCATTCCCCCGACGTACAGAGCGATGGTCGGACGCGCGCGGTTGTAGGCGGCTTCGATGTCGTCGTCGATGAAGGTGGTGGCCATGGCCAGGATCTCGAAGTCGTCGGGAGTGCGCCGCGCGCCCGGACGCGCGAATCCCTCGGCCAGATGTTTGGCGTACATGCCCTCGTGACGAGGCGCGTAGAAGATGGGGAACCAACCGTCGGCGATCTCGGCCGCCAACGCCACGTTCTTCGGACCCTCGGCACCCAAGAAGATGGGCAAGTCCGCTCGAACGGGGTGCGTCATCACGTTGAGTGCCTTGCCGAGACCCAAACCGTCCCGGGCCGGGATCGGGTACTCCGGTCCGGCATTGGAAAGACGCTCCTCGCGCTTCAGCACCGTGCGGATGATGTCGACGTACTCACGGGTGCGCGCCAAAGGTTTGTTGAAGCGCTGCCCGTACCAACCCTCCACCACTTGAGGTCCGCTGACGCCCAGACCGAGACAGAAACGACCGCCCGACAGGTGGTCCATGGTGATGGCCGCCATCGCGGTGGCCGTTGGCGTGCGCGCCGAGATCTGCACGATGTTGGTGGCGAGTCGCAATTTCGTGGTGCCGGCACCCCACCATGCCAAGGGCGAAATGGCGTCGCTGCCCCACGACTCGGCGGTGAAGACCGAGTCGTAGCCGAGGGCCTCGATCATCTTCAGGGTTTCGGGCACGCCGACCGGCATCGACCGGCCCCAGTAGCCGATGTGCCAGCCGAGTTTCAGATCCGTCGTCATGAAAATTTGACCCTAGTTGGCAAGGGCATTTCCGGTGGTCTTCTGCTAGAACCGAAGCGAACCAAACCCGGGGGTCAGGATGGAAATCGGATACACCGAAGAGCAGGACGCCATGCGCGCCGAGCTTCGCGGCTACTACGAGAAACTGCTGGACGAGGCCACCGTGGCCGAGCTCAACACCAGCCACGGCATCGGCAAGGCGCCCCGTCGCGTCTGGAAGCAGATGTGCGCCGACGGATGGGCGGGCATCGGCTGGCCCAAGGATTTCGGTGGTCAAGGTCGCAGCGCCATCGAACAGTTCATCTTCTTCGACGAGTCCATGCGCGCCGGTGCGCCGGTCCCGATGCTCAGCATCAACACGGTCGGTCCCACCATCATGAACTTCGGCACCGACCAGCAGAAGGACTTCTTCCTGCCCAAGATCCTGGCCGGCGACATCCACTTCTGCATCGGCTACAGCGAGCCCAATGCCGGCACCGACCTCGCGTCGTTGCAAACCCGTGCGGTGCGCGACGGCGACGTGTACATCGTGAACGGTCAGAAGATGTGGACCTCGCTCTCGAGCGACGCCGACTACTGCTGGTTGGCCGTGCGCACCGACCCGGACGCCGCCAAGCACAAGGGCATCAGCATCCTGATCATGCCGATGAACACCCCCGGCATCACCCTGCAGAAGTTGAACCTCATCGGCGAGCACGACATCAACGCGATGTTCCTCGACGATGTGCGCATTCCGGTCGAGAACTGCGTCGGTGGAGAGAACAAGGGCTGGACCCTCATCACCAACCAGCTGAACCATGAGCGCGTCACCTTGTGCTCCACCGGTGTGGTCGAGCGCGCGCTGGCCGACACGTTGGAATGGGCCAAGAAGACCAACCTGCCCGACGGTCGTCGCGTCGCCGATCAGGAATGGGTGCAACTGAACCTGGCCCGCGTGCACGCCAAGCTCGACGTGTTGCGACTCATGAACTGGCAATCCGCCTGGGAGGCCACGCAGGGCAAGCTCGACGTCGGACATTGTTCGTCCATCAAGGTGTACGGCACCGAGTTCTATCTCGAGGCATTCCGTCTGCTGTTCGAGATCCTCGGACCTCCCGGATATCTGAAGCAGGGCACGCCGGGTTCGGTGCTGCGCGCGCGCCTCGAGAGCCTCTATCGCGGCATGTTGATCCTCACCTTCGGCGGCGGCACGAACGAGATGCAG
>SYCH01000079.1 GCA_005787025.1 Actinomycetota bacterium
ACTTCCACCGCGTAATCGAACTCGGGGCGATACGGCGCATCGTAGGGACCGATGCCGTCGCCGGTGGCACAGCGTTGGTAGAGGCGTACGAGGTCGTACTGGTACGAGCCACGAAGGCAGAATTCGTCCTCCACGACCTGATTGGCTCCGTCGGGGCCGAAGAGAATCGAGTTGTTCGGTTCGATCCAGCCCGCCCAGAAGCGGGTGAGTATCAGCCAATCGGCGGAACGCACGTCGTCGACGAGATCGGAGTCGGCGTCGTCGGCGATTCCAGGATCCATTTCGATGTAGTAGGTCGCGGGGACGAGTTCGGGGAAGAGATGGTAGAAGAAAGCGTCGCTGTAGGCGGTGTTGCGCAGGTCCACCGGCCCGACGAAGAGGCGTTCGCCGGAGCGCGCCATCTGGTCCAGTTCGACGACCACCTCGCGTGCGGCCCGATACGGACGTTCGTCACCCAAGTAGAAATAGCGTCCATCGCGCGAAATCTCGAATCGAGGATGCTCGTTGGTGACGGAGTCCTTCACGTATTGGACGTACGGACGCACCGTGTACGACGGGGCGACCACCAGGATGAGTGCTCCAATGCTGGAGAGGGCGAATGCTCGACGAATCGTCGGGTGGGTGCGTGGACGGCGCAGTCTGATCAATTCGAGGACGGCGGGCACCATGAACGGCCAGGGAACGGCGGCCACCCACAGTAGGTGGGCGCTGTCGGGTCGTTGAAGGGCCTGGGGCAGGAGTCCGATCGACATGAGACCCGTGGCGATGAGGACGGTCGCTCGGGACCGAGTGGCGCGATCGCCGGTTCGGGATCGACGTCGAGTGAGGACACCCACACCCATCACGAACACGGCGGAGATCGGCAACAGGAAGAACCAGATGAAAAGCTGCTTGGATTCGGCGATGTGGGGTAACGGCCATGACGGGGCGACCTTCTCGCTGATGATCTGGAGGGCGCCGTCGAGATGAGACCACGATGGCGGTCGCGGCAGTTCGCGTCCCGGGCGCAAGTTGAACACCGGGTCGATGAGCATTCCCTCGACGACTGCCCGCGGTCCGGCTTGGACGAGGTGAACCCAGAGAGACGTCGATCCCACCATCAGGCCGGTGAACGTGAGAGCCCAGGTGCGTCGAGGTCGCTTCCAAAGCGAGTACACACCCACCATGACGATCGCGACGACGAGGTCGGGCCGAAAGGTGAGGGCCAAACCGGCCAGAACTCCCGCGACGAGGCGACTGCGCCGCGCGTCGGAGCCGGCTCGTTCCTGATGAATCGATCGGACGAAGAAGACCAACGACCAGAGGGCCAGACCGAGGCCGCCACTCCAGGCCAGGGCTTGCAGTCCGATGGGGGTGAGGATGAACAACGTGGACGAGGCACCCACGACGACCGCGGTGCGTCGTCCCCAGGGGCGAGCCAAGACATAGAGGGCGGAGATCGCGAGCAGATGCTGACCCAACCCGAACCAACGCTCCGAGGTGAGGGACACGCCGAAAAGTTCGAACCACCCGGCCAAGAAGTGGAGCGACCCCGGGCCGTACAGATGGAGAAAGTCCACGTTGGCGACGGCGCCCTTCAACACGCGCTCGGGGAAGACGAGCATGAACCCTTCCTCCATCGAGGCCCCGACCGCACGGAACAGGGCGGGGAGTGCGACCAGCACCGGCAGGAGAATCGCTCCGAATGACATCCACGCGCGACGGGCATCTCGAGTGAAGGCATTCCGGGGATGTAGTCGATGCCCGGCAACGAAGGTGTCCGAAATCGGGCCACCGACGAGGTGGTCGTCATGTTCGTCAGATTCCGGGTATCGGCGACGCACACGGTCGAGTAATGGATAGAAGCCGACGGCGGCGAGCACGCACAACGCTGGTTCGGCGGGAACGCGAAAACGGGTGGTTCCATACGCGTATGCCGCGGTCAAGGTGACCGACACGAACAGCGAGGCGATGGGGATCAGGCCAACGCCCCGGCGCCGCAGGTTGCCCACGCCGAGTAGTGACAGGGCGACCAAGCCGTAATACATGAAGAGACCCGCCCGGGCGGCCTCCTTGTTGCGACCTTCGATGGGGGCGAACTCGACGTTCTGCAATGGACGGAAGAGGTCCCACTGCCGCGCGACTCTGGCGGTGACGACCTTGGGCAACTCACCGAGGTTCTCCCGCGCGTATTCGAAGCCGATATCACGCCAGAAGATCGCTTTTTGGGCTTCGTCTCCCGAAGCGTCGACGCCGAGGTCACGTAAATCCTCTTGACATTGGAACGACCAGAAACCGAGGAACTTGCCCGAGTAGACCGAATCGCAATTGGCGTAGACGAACAACTCGTTTCCATTGGTGGACAGGGGAACAGAAACCTCGAATGAGCGCTCGTTGCGCAACGTCCAGGGGGCGATGACGGCGATGCAGGCGAGCCCGGCCATGGTGATGTGCGCGATTCGCCGCCGCCACGCCATGTCGCGTCGGAGCAAAATCCACGGGACGATGAGGAGGACCGACAAGAGCAGCCCCTCTCCGCGGGTGAGCGCGGCCAGACCGGTCAGCAGTCCCATCGAGACGGCCCACCGCCGCGAGGGGGAGCCGGACCACTTGTACGCGACGTAGACGGTGGCCGTGGTCAGCAAGGCCATCAGGCCCTCGGGGAACAACACGCCGTCGATGATCCAGAGGTTCGGGTACACGGCGGCGAGGAACATTGCCACGAGTGCCACGCGATCGCGCCGCTCGGCCGGGGCCACCTGACGGGCCAGCAACCCGACGAACGCCACCACGGCGGTACCGATGACGAGTGAGAACATCTTGTGGTCGAAGAAGGTCGTGCCACCGAACCGCGAGGAGAATGAAAGCACCAACGGGTAGAGCGGGCCGTGCAAGGCACTGGCCATCCATCGGTGATGGGCGATGAAATTCAGCGGTTCGGGAAAACCCAGACCGTTGGCGAGCAGATTCGCCGTGGAGTGGTAGAAGAGCGGATCGCCCGCATCCGTGCGCGTCGGGGCCACCGTGAGCAACGTGAAGAGACGCACCACGAAGGCGAGTGAGACGACCGACGCGTACAGACGAATCGCGGGAATCCGTTGACGTCGATGGTTCACGACACGAGAACCGAGGGCGAACCAAAACGTGCCGAGGATGGTGGCGAGAGATGCCACGGTGATCAGGGCCCAGACAAAAAGCGGAAACTGCGGGCCGATCAGCCGACGCACGACTCCGGACGAATCGACGGTCGCACGCTCGACGTGTTGTCGAGCCAAGAGATCGGTGATGGGTCGGATGAGGGTGAACAAACCGATCGAGAGCGTGAGGCTCAGGATGTGTCGGCTCCGCAACCGAGCCGTTGGGGCGATGATCGAGCGCCAACGGCCGCGTCGGTGGTCGGAGACGAGGACGGACAGCAGGGTGATGATGGCGACGACGGTGGTCGGGCCAACCACGGTTCCCAGGGTTTCGGTGGAGCCGACGAAAAAGATGGCGGGCATCACGAAATCGCGGGGCCCGGTGTCGATCCCGTTGTTGGTCACCAAGGAGATCACCAAGGTGGACCACCACACCGCGTAGGTGACCGCCACGAGGCGCACGATTCGTCGCAGGGGAGCGACTGGTGGGGTCGTGGTCGCGGCCAGAATCGTCCCCAGTAGTAGCCCCGACAGGATCGTGATCGAGATCCGCAGCACCGCCGGGGTGCCCCACCGCTCGTCGAGATCGCCGATGATGGTGGCCGCGTGCGTCAGGGCCAGGACCAGAAGAGTCTCGATCCGTACGGCGGTATCGGAGAGCACACCATGCAGCCCGCGAACGCGGGCGTGGAGGGCGCGGGAAACGGTGCTCATGGTGCGTTTCATACCCGAGCCGGTATCGCCCGAGTGGTCGTCGGTCAATGGTACTTTCCAATGACTGTGGAAGAGTTGACCCCTCGATCGTCAACCGAGACGTCACCGTCTCGTGGTCGGCGCGGTCGGCGGACGGCTGTCGTCATCGCCCTGGCGGCTCTCTTGGGCGCGGTGTACTGGTGGTGGCCGGGAATCCAAGGCCGGGGGGCGAACCATGAATCGTCTCCGGCGATCGTGGTGGTGGGTGGGGGGCAGTTGGAGCGATCGAGCGAGAAGGTGCTTCGTCGTTTGCGCGAGGAGGGATACTCGGCCACATGGGGCGGATCGCCCGTCGACTGGTGCGAATTGGCCGACATGCTGACGACCGAGGCCACCTCTCCGTCGCGAGCACTGGTCATGTACGCGCCACCGGCCATGAGCGACTGCGCCCCGGCGTCCGCGGTCGCCGACGACATCATGACCGGTGTCGAGGCAAAGAACGTTCGGGGGGTGCTGGTGGTCGGACTCGAAGAGGGTGACCGCGACGATCCCGTGGTGCGGTCCTTGATCGATCGTGGGGTCACGATCGTCGACCCCGTCTCGTTGATCGGTGAGCCGACCGCGGTGGGCGAACGTGTCGACTGCTTGTGGTGGGACGAATGCGTGTTCGAGGGCCTCAACCCCGGGTACGTCATCGTGCGGGACGAGAACGGTCTGACCGCGGCCGGCCAACAGCGAGTAGCGCGCCTGATCGTGGCCACGGTTCAGTGATGTCGGAGTCGGACCGTCTGAGAAGCATGGTGGCCGACATGGTCGAGCGTGATGTTCGTCGGGTGCACGTGTTGGCATGGCGTGATCTGGACGACGACGAGGCGGGTGGTTCGGAGAATCACGCCGACGAGTTCATGCGGCGCTGGCAGGAGGCGGGACTGTCGGTGATACACCGAACGTCTCATGCCGTCGGACGGCCACGGGTGGATCAGCGTCACGGTTACGACGTCGTTCGACGAGGTGGTCGGGTGACGGTCTTCCCTCGCGTCGCGATGTCGGAAACCCTGCGACGCATGGGACCCTACGACGCTTTGGTCGAGATATGGAACGGAGTGCCGTGGCTGTCGCC
>SYCH01000080.1 GCA_005787025.1 Actinomycetota bacterium
GTCGAGGTGGCCGGGGGTCTGGCCCGCAACGTCGTCGGTCGCACCGATCCGTTCGGCGTCGGGGCCACCGGCATCGAGATGCAGTACGACAAGGTTCTGCGCGGTCAGGACGGTGAGATGGTCAAGGAGGCATCCAACGGGCGCAGTCTCCCGGGCACCACCAAGATCGTGGACGACCCGCGGCCGGGTACCGACCTCGTTCTCACCATCGACCGTTCGATGCAGTACCAGGTCGAGCGGATTCTCCTGGCCCGCGTCGAGGAACTCGCGGCCAAGGGCGGCAACGCCGTCGTGATGGACACCGCGACCGGCGAGATCCTCGCCATCGTCAGTGTCCGTCGTAATGCCGAGGGCATCGCCGAATTGACCGCCGGGAACATGGCGGTTGTCGAGGCTCACGAGCCGGGCTCGGTGGCCAAGGTCTTCAGTATGGCGGCGACACTCGACTCGGGTGTCGCGACGACCGATCGCATCTACGACGTGCCCGGCGTGTTCGTCTTCGACGAGGGACAGGAGTACGAAAAGACGATCAAGGACGCGTATCCGCACGACCTCGAGCCCATGTCGTTGCGCGACATCTTCGTCCGCTCCTCGAACATCGGCACGTTGATGGCCGCCGGCGAGGTCGGATCCCAGCGACTGCACGGTTACCTCGAGGGTTTCGGTTTCGGCAAACAGTCGACTCTGCAGTTCCCGGGCGAGACGGCCGGCATGCTGAAGCAGCCCGAGAACTGGCGCGGCTCGGAGAACGCCACGATCACCTACGGGTACGGGTTCTCGTCGTCGTCGCTGCAGTTGATCTCGGCGGTGAACGTCATCGCGAACGACGGTGTGTACGTGCCACCGCGCTTGGTGCGCGCGACGATCGACGAGAAGGGTTCACTCTGGGAGGCGCCAGCGGGCGAGTCACGCCGGGTCGTCTCGGAGACCACCGCCACCACGATGCAGGCTCTCATGGCCTCGGTGGTGTGCGAGGGAACGGGAACTCGCGCGCGCATCGACGGAATCTCGGTGGCCGGCAAGACCGGAACGGGTTACAAGATCCAGGACAACGGCACCTACGAGAACGAGGACGGGTCGCGCGCGTACTTCGCCACGTTCGTGGGATTCCTGCCGGCGAACGATCCGCGCATCTCCATCCTGGTCTCGATCGACGAACCTGATCCCTCGAGCCGTGACCGATTCGGTGGAACCGCCGCCGCCCCCGCCTTCGCCAAGGTCGCCACCATGGCCATTCACGAGCTTTCGATCGAACCGCCGGCCGACGACGCCGGTTGCCCGGCGGTGGTCGAGTGACCATGACGCAGGGGACCCAACCTCGAAACGTGAGCGACCTGCTACGCGGCGTCGGTCCCTCGATGGCCAACTTGGTCACCGGTTCGGGTGATGTCGTCGTGAACGACATCACCCATGACTCGCGCAAGGTCGAGCCGGGCACGATGTTCTGTTGCGTGCGCGGGGTGCAGCGCGACGGGCACGATTTCGCCGCCGTCGCCGTCGAGCGGGGAGCGACCGCGATCCTGGTCGATCACCGACTGGACGGGCTCGGCGAGGTGGCTCAGATCGTGGTCGAGGACGTCCGTTCGGTGATCGGGGCCTTCGCCAGCGAGGTGTTCGGCAATCCGTCCCGGCACATGTCGGTGGTCGGAATCACCGGCACCAACGGCAAGACGACCACCGCCCATCTCTTGGGTTCGATCCTGCGGACCTCGGGAACATCGACCGACGTGATGGGGACACTCACGGGAACGCTCACCACCCCCGAGGCGGCCGATCTGCAGCGAACCCTGGCGTCGCGTCATGCGAACGGCGTTCGCTCGGTGGTCATGGAGGTTTCGTCGCACGCGCTGTCGCTCGATCGCGTCCTCGGAACCTCGTTCGCGTTGGCGATTTTCACCAATCTCGGTCGTGATCATCTCGACTTCCACGGCACTCAAGAGGCGTACTTCGAAGCCAAGGCCCGGTTGTTCGAGTCGGATCTGTCGCGGGTCGGAGTGATCAACGCCGACGATCACTACGGACGGCGTCTGCTCGATCGCGCGTCGATCCCGATGATCCCGTTCTCGATGGGGGACATCACGGACGCCGACGTGTCGGCGACGGCGCACTCGTACGGATGGCGAGGGGTCAGGGTGAACGTGGCGATGGGCGGCTCGCTCAACGTGATGAACTCGTTGGCGGCGGCCACCGCGGCCCGCGAACTGGGTATCGGTCTCGAGGCGATCGTCGAAGGTCTGCGTGTCGCTCCGGTCGTGTCGGGTCGATTCGAGCACGTCGACGCCGGTCAGGACTTCGTGGTGTTGGTGGACTTCGCCCACACTCCCGACGGACTGGGGGAGATGTTGCGCTCGGTTCGCCAGGCGACCACGGACGGACGCGTGATCGTCGTCTTCGGTTGCGGCGGTGATCGCGACAAGATGAAGAGACCGATCATGGGCGAGACCGCGACGTCATTGGCCGATGCGGTCGTCGTCACGTCCGACAATCCGCGCTCCGAGGATCCCGAGGCCATCATCGCGTCCGTCGTGGCCGGGGTTCCGGACCATCTGCGTCATCGCTTGATCGGGATCGAAGTGGATCGCCGGGCGGCGATGTCGTTGGCCTTCCGGCACGCGCGCGAGGGAGACGTGGTGGTCATCGCCGGCAAGGGCCACGAGCGCACCCAGACCATCGGCACGGAGATCATCGAGTTCGATGATCGCGCCGTCGCGCGTGAACTGTTGGAGGGGCGCCGATGATCGCCGTCATGATCGCCGGCGTGACCTCGATGTTTCTGTCCTTGGTCGGGACGCGCTTCCTCATCTCCTTCTTCCGTAATCGTGGAAAAGGGCAGCCGATCCTGGGCAAGGAGGATCACGGTCCGACGCACCACGAGAAGAAGTCGGGGACTCCCACCATGGGCGGACTCAGCATCGTCGGCGCTGCCATCGCCGGCTGGATCGTCGCCCACGTGCGCGACGGACTGGCCTTCTCGAACCAAGCGATGATCATCATCGTCGGCATCCTGGCGATGGCCGGTATGGGTCTGCTCGACGACGTCATCAAGGTCAACAAGGGTCACAATCGAGGGATCTTCTGGAAGAAGAAGGGCTACATCACCTTCGGATTGGCCTGTGCGGTCACGTGGTGGTTGGCCGCCGCGACCGACATCTCCGAGACGGTGTCGTTCACCCGCTTCGATTGGCCCGGTTGGGAAATCCCGTGGTGGCTCTGGGTTCTGTGGACCGCGACGATGATGTGGGCCACGACGAACGCGGTCAACGTCACCGACGGTCTCGACGGGCTCGCGGGCGGGTCGGCCCTGTTCGGTTTCCTCGCTTACACGATCATCGGATACTGGTCGTTCCGCAACCCCGAGGTGTACGGCGTCCTCGCGGGTGGAACCGTGAATCCCTTGGACCTGGCCGTGCTGGCGGCCGCCTTCGCCGGTGCCTGTGGTGGTTTTCTGTGGTGGAACGCCGCGCCGGCGCGCATTTTCATGGGTGACGTCGGCGCCCTCGGGATCGGTGCGGCACTCGGCCTGTTGGCCGTGGCGACCAACACCCACTTCCTGCTGCCGCTGATTTGCGGTATCAACGTGATGGAGGCCGGCTCGGTCGCCATCCAAATGACGATCTTCAAGGCCTCGGGTCGAACTCGTCGCTTCTTCCGGATGACGCCGATTCATCATCACTTCGAATTGATCGGCTGGCCCGAGACCACCGTGATCATTCGTTTCTGGATCATCGGCGGGATCTGCGTGGCGGGTTCGTTGGCCATGTTCATCGCCGACTTCACGCGTATCAGCGACGCCGCGTTGAAGGTGCTGCCGTGAGCGAGCGGGTACTCGTGTACGGCGTCGGTGTGGCCGGTGCGGCCACCGTCAAGGCCCTCGTCGCTCGTGGTTACTCGGTCGTGGCCGCTGATGACGACGTGACCGCCACCAAGCGTTCGTCCATGTTCAAACTCGACGTCGAATTGGTCGAATCCCCCGACGACCGTCGACTCACTGCCCTTCTCGACGGAGTCGACTCCGTGGCTCCGGCACCCGGCGTTCCCGAGGACCATTCCGTCCTTCGCCTCGCCGCCGCCAAGCGCAAGGCCGTGTACGGAGAATTGGACCTCGCCTACGAGTGGGAACAGTCGCGTGCGGGCGGCCCTCGTCCGATGATCGCGGTCACCGGCACGGATGGCAAGACGACGACCGTGACCATGGTCGAATCGATGATCGCGGCCTCGGGCCGTCGAGCGGTGGCCTGTGGCAACACCGATGTTCCGCTCGTCGAGGCCCTCGACATGGACGTGGACGTCTTCGTGGTCGAGGCCACCAGTTTTCGACTGGCTTTCCTCGAGACGTTCCGCGCCCAGTCCTCGGCGTGGTTGAATCTGGCCCCCGATCATCTCGACTGGCACTCGTCGATGGCGACGTACGAGGCGGCCAAGGCTCGGATCTGGCGCAACGTTCGTCCGGGCGACGTGGCCGTCGGTGTCGTGACCGACCCCGTCGTGTCGCGTCATCTCGACTCGTTGCGTTGCCGACGAATCGAGATCGGTGGTGATCGGGCGACCTACGGTGCGCGCGACGGAATGCTCGAGTGCCCCTCCGGTGAGATCATCGCCGTGACCGACCTGCGCCGGGCCTTGCCGCACGACATCTCCAACGCCTTGGTGGCGTCGGCGTTGTGCATCGAACCGGGATTGGCCTCGGTGGATGCGGTTGCGGAGGCCCTGCGCTCCTACGAAGCCCCCCACCACCGAATCGAGTTGGTCGCCGAAGCCGGGGGAATTCGCTGGTTCGACGACTCCAAGGCCACGACACCCCACGCCGCTCTCACCGCCATCGCCGGTTTCGACAACGTGATCCTCATCGCCGGTGGTCGCAACAAGGGACTCGACCTCGGTGCTCTCGGCGCCGCGACGGATCGCATCAAGGGTGTCGTCGCCATCGGCGAGTCGGCCGACGAGATCGAGGGAACCTTCGCCGCGCATCGCCCGGTCCGGCGCGCGTCCGACATGACCGAAGCGGTGGCCCAGGCCGCGTCTCTGGCCTCGTCGGGAGACACGGTGCTGCTCTCGCCGGCGTGCGCCAGTTTCGATTGGTACGGCGGATATCAGGAACGTGGAGCCGATTTTGCCCGGTGCGTCATGGCCCACGTGGCCGGCACCAAGGGTGGCAAGGCGAAGAAGAGTTCGACGACCAAGACAGGAGCACGAAAGTGACGATCGCGATCGGTCAGAAGTTCCGCGGGAAATCGGGGGGTCGCTCGGCCGACAGCCTCGCCGAACGGCGCCGGGCGGCATACGAGCGTGCCCAACGCATTCGCACGGGCGAGGGCGGACTTCGGTCGCGGTACCAGGACGTCACGTCGCGCGACCCCAAGCCGGTGGGCTTCTACGTCATCGCCGCCGTCTCGATCATTCTCGTGTTGTTCGGACTCGTGATGGTCATGTCGTCGTCCTCGATCTTCTCGTTCAATCGCGGTGATTCGGCGTGGAAGTATTTCCGGCGCCAGACCTTCTACGCGGGTATGGGCGCCGTGGGGATGGTTTTCGCGTACAAGTTGAAACTCGAGATCCTCCACAAGTTCGCTCGCATCGCTCCGTGGTGTGGTCTCTTGCTGATGTCCTTGGCGTGGTTTCCCGGACTCGGCAAGGAGGTGAACGGCGCTCGCGCCTGGATCGAGTTGTTCGATCAACGATTCCAGCCGTCGGAGTTCATGAAGTTGTTCATCGTCATCTACGGCGCCGACCTCTTGTCACGTCGCATGGACCGGATGAACGACTGGCGCCTCACCATGAAGCCGTTCGGTGTCGTCGTTCTGCTGGGCGCGGGCATGTCACTGGTCCAGAGTGACTTCGGCTCGTGCGCGGTGATGGTCGGCATCGGTTTCGTCGTACTGTTCCTCGCCGGTGCGCCACTGCTCCCCATGTTGACCGCGGCCGCGGCCGGTTCGGCTCTGGGTGCGTTGATCATCGCGTTGCGCCCCGACAAGTTCGTACGCATCACCTCGTTCTTCGATCTGTACGCGAATCGCGAGCATTCGACCTATCAGGTGTACCAATCGCTGATCAGTGTGTCGAACGGCGGGGTGACCGGAACCGGAATCGGAGCCGGAACCGGCAAGTGGGGATACGTCCCGTTGGCCCACAGCGACTTCATCTTCTCGACGTTGGCCGAGGAGATGGGCTTTCTCGGGGTGATCGGTCTCCTCGCCTTGTTCACGTTCCTCATCTACTTCGGCTTCCAAGCCGCCATTTCGTGTCGCACGAATTTCGGACGTCTGTTGGCCGGGGGCATCTCCGGCTGGTTCCTGATCCAGATCTGCGTCAACATCGGGGGAGTCGTCGCCGTCATCCCCGTCACCGGATTGACGCTTCCCTTCATCTCGTTCGGTGGTTCGTCGTTGATCGTGTCGATGGTGGCCGCCGGCCTCTTGATGAACGTGGCCCGTCGACCTCGATGACCCGTTTCGCGGTGATCGCGGGCGGAGGCACCGCCGGGCACGTGTTGCCGGCGCTGGCCATCGTGGAAGGTCTGATCGATCGCGGTCATTCCATCGGGGAGATCGTCTACATGGGCGCCGAGCGCGGCATCGAAACGCGACTGGTTCCTCCCACGGGGGTCGAGCACCACTTCTTCGACGTCGTCGGTCTGCAACGCGACGTGTCGCCGCGTTCGATCGTTCGGAACCTCTCGTTCGTTCCCAAGCTCCTGCGCGCTCGTCGATCGGCATTACGCGTGATGCGAAGCGATCGACCCCGGGTGGTGGTGAGCGTGGGTGGTTACGCGAGCTTGCCGGCGGTGTGGGCGGCCCGAAAACTTCACATTCCGGTGGTGGTCGTCTCCTACGACCGCACACCCGGACGTTCGAGTCGACTGACCTCGCGATTCGCGGCCGCCACGGCCACGGCTTTCCCGGGATCCGAACTCGCACGCGCGCGATGGACCGGAGCCCCGGTCCGACGCGCGATCCGGATGGTGGACCGCGCGCGCGATCGTCGGGAGGCGCGAGAGCGCCTGGGAGTGCCCACCGACCGATTTCTCGTGGCCGTGATCGGTGGCTCGCTCGGATCACGGGTGCTGAACCGATCCGTTCTGGCGCTCGTGGGAGAATCGTCGGATGATCGCGACCTCGCCGTGTTCCACGTGGTCGGTGACCGCTTCGTCGACGAACATCGACGCGACGGCGGGATCGAGCGTGACGGTACCGACGGCGTCTGGTACCGCGTGGTGGGTTACGAGGAGAAGATGTCCGACGTCTACGGAGCCTGCGACGTGTTGATCGGTCGGGGAGGTGCCGGCACCGTGGCCGA
>SYCH01000081.1 GCA_005787025.1 Actinomycetota bacterium
CGACCGCGCCGATTACGGCGGCGCCATCGGTTGGGTCGACGCCCATGGCAACGGCACCTTCGCGGTGGCCATTCGATGTGCGTCGTTCTCACCCGACCGTCGTTCCGCCGTTCTCACCGCCGGTGGCGGAATCGTGGCCGAAAGCGATCCACTGTCGGAGTTGGCCGAGACCCAGGCCAAGTTCCAGGCCATGTTGTCGGCCATCGTTCGGGCCTGATCTCAGAACGAGGCGTGCAGTCGCTGGTGCTCGGCGACGTCGCGCTCGCGGTCGGTTCGCACCACCGTGATCGCCGGACCGACAATCAGCAACCTCTCCCGCAACTGGGCGATGGTTCCCGCCGTCGACGAACCGACGCCGAACGCCTCACCGATCATCGTGATGTCGGTGCCGTGCGGGGTGCCGAACAACGTTTCGAACAGGTGCGGATCGAGACTCGACCTTTGCGGCAGGTGATGAAAGATTCCCCCGCCGTCGTTGTCGGTCACGACGATTCTCAGGTCGAGTTCCCGTCGCGACAGACCGGCCAGACTCGACGCATCGTGGACGAAGGCCACGTCGCCGATCAAGAGCCCGGTGGGGCGACCCGTGGCCGCGGCCACTCCGATCGCGGTGGCGATGACCCCGTCGATTCCGTTGGCGCCACGACTGGCGAACACTCGCAGGTGCGAGCAATCACCGGCGAACCACTCCACGTCACGTATGGGCATCGATGAAGAGACCACCAGATTCGAACCCGCGGGCAACCCGGACACCACGTGTCGGGCCACGCGTGGTCCCGTCAATGCCCCGTTCTCGTCATCGAGAACGGTGAACGCGGCCCGAGCCGCATCGTCACGTCGTCTCCATTCCTGCAACCACGATGTGACGGCCGGTCGCAAACGTTCGCTCGCCGCCTCGATGAGAGCGTCGGCATCGCAACGCACGAACCCGGACCCGCGGTGATCCGGGTCGTACGGTCTCCCGACGCTCGACACGTGCCACTGTTCGGCTCCCGAGTCCAGTAAAAAGCGTCCGAGGACCTTCGACGCGGGTGCCTCACCGAACCGCACCACCACCTCGGGATTCAACGACGGGTCGGCCCCACGCACGATCGAGTCGTAATGCAGAATCGAACGAGCTTGGGCGCCCGAACGAGGCTCGGCCAACAACGGCCATTCCAGAGCATCGGCGAGACGACACAACGCGTCGGGCGACGCTGCACCCCGTCCGGCCACCAGAACACCACGACGACCGGACCAACGTTCGACGACCTCGCCGACGAGTGACTCGTCCGGCACGAGACGACCATGGCGCGTGCGGCGATCCACACCGTCCTGCTCGACGGTGGCGACTCCCAGCAATGGCTCGCGGAACGAAAGATTCAGGTGCACCGGTCCGGGCCATGGCCCGACACTGAGAGCCAGCGAACGCGCGGCCAACGATCGCCAGGACCGACTCGTGGCCTCGTCGGCCACACCCGGTTCGTGGAACCAGCGAACCTTCGCCCCGAAAAGGTTCGTTTGATCGATCGTTTGGGCGGCACCGACGTCGCGAAGTTCGGGTGGTCGATCGGTGGTGACGACCAGCAACGGCACCGAGGACAAATCGGCCTCGGCCACCGCGGCATGGAAGTGCGTGGCCGCCGTCCCCGACGTGCACAACGCCAACGCCGGCTCACCCGTCGACATCCCCCAGCCGAGCGCCGAGAACGCCGCCGAGCGCTCGTCGAGGAACACCGACACCGTCACCGCCGGGTTCGCCGTCAAAGCCACGGCCATCGGGGTCGAGCGCGAACCGGGTGCGATCATGGCCGCGCGAAGCCCGTTGCGGACCCACTCGTCGACGAGCGTGGCGCAGAACGACGCCTGGACGTCTTCGGGCTTTCTCACGAACGAGACGCTACCCGCGTCCCCGCGTCCCATGACCCGCTGGGTAGGTTGTGTTCGTGGTCATAGAGATCTGGTCGGACGTGGTGTGCCCATGGTGTTACATCGGGAAGGTCCGTTTCGACCGCGCCGTCGAGGCCTTGACCAACGGACCCGATGCCGTGTCCGAACCCATCGAGGTGGTGTACCGCGCGTACCAACTGGACCCCACCGCTCCCGTGGGAACGTCGAACCCGGTTCGTGACACCTACGCCAAGAAGTTCGGCGGCTACGACCGGGCCGATCGCATCATCGAGAACCTCACCGCCACCGCCCGTGAGGACGGCCTCGACTTTCGCATGGACATCGCCAAACGAGCCAACACCTTGCTCGCGCATCGCATCTTGTGGTGGGCCGCGGCCACCCATGGAACCGCGGCCCAGTCCCGGGTGAAGTCGGCTTTTCTCGACGCGTATTTCACCCGCGGCCGAGACGTCTCCGATGCCGCGGTTCTCACCGAACTCGCCGCCGCCGCCATCGGTTGCCCCGCCGCCGACGTCGCCACGATGTTGGCCGGTGACACCGGCCGCGGAGAAGTGAGCGAGGAGTTGGCTCAGGCCATCGGACATGGCATCACCGGAGTCCCCACGTACGTGATCGACGGAGCGTGGGCGATTCCCGGTGCGCAGGACACCGGCACCTTCGAGCGCGTCATCCGGCGCGCCATCGAACGTCGTACGTCCCCGTCGGAGTGACCGACGTGACGCGCGAGTGGACGCCACGGGATGCGATTCTCCACGCCGAGGATTCGACCGGCACGAACGGGCTTTCTCGGCTCGTTCTGCTGCACGGGTTCACGCAGACCTGTCGGTCATGGGACGGGCTCATCAGTGCTCTCGGTGACGAACCATCCATCTGCCGGGTCGATGCTCCGGGACACGGTCGATCACCGGTGCTGGACGATGATTTGTCCGGCGTGTCGCGAGCGGTGGTGGAATCGGCCGGCGAGGGCGTCTACGTCGGCTATTCGATGGGAGCGCGGATCCTCCTTCACGGTGCCTTCGGATCGACCGCCATGCACGGTTTGGTTCTCATCGGAGGGACACCCGGCATCGAGGACGACCACGAACGAGAGGATCGCCGCGAATCGGATCGACTCCTCGCCGAACGCATCGTCGAATCGGGCGTCGAGGAGTTCCTCGAGTGGTGGCTGCGACAACCCCTCTTCGCCCATCTGGCACCGACCGCAGACGATCTTGCGGAACGTCGCCGCAACACGGTCGAAGGCCTGACCTCGAGCCTGCGCCATTGCGGTGTCGGAGAGCAGACGCCACTGTGGGATCGTCTGTCGAACATCGACATTCCGGTGTTGGTGATCGCCGGTTCGCGCGACACGAAGTTCGACGCCATCGGGCGACGCATGGCGGAGGCCATCGGAACCGACGCCCGCTACGAGTCGGTCCCCGATGCCGGTCACGCGGCACACCTCGAGCGACCCGACGCGGTCGCCAGCATCCTGCGCGAGTGGTTGAACTGAGAAACCGGATTCGAACGCCGGCTTTCAGGCGCCGAGAGCGAGCGACACCGTGGCCACCACGCCGAAGGCCAACTGCACTTTCGCGGTACCGCCCAACACGGCGATCAGGTCACGGCCCGCGGCACCGCCACGCACCCGTCGCACCGGCTCGACGGCGACGATCAGCACCACGAGGATGACGGCCGCCAGCGGACGTTCCCACAGGGCCGCCGCTCCGACGAGCACACCCCCGACCACCAACACCACGAACAATGCTCGGGTGCGGGCGTCACCGAGACGCACCGCCAACGTTTTCTTGCCGACCTCGCGATCGGTGGGAATGTCGCGCAGGTTGTTGGTCACCAGCAACGCGCACGCCAAGGCTCCCACGGCCACTCCCATCTGCCACGCCAGCGCGGTGATGCGTTCGGCGAGCACGTACGTGGTTCCGACCGTGGCCACCAAACCGAAGAACACGAACACGAACACTTCTCCGAAACCGAGATATCCGTAGGGGTGCTTCCCTCCGGTGTAGAACCATCCGGCCAGGATCGACGCCGCACCCACCGCGAGGAGCCACGGGCTGGTGACGATCGTCAACACCAAACCGACCACGGCCGCCACGAGGAACGACGACAACGCCGCGATCTTCACCGAACGCGCCGAGGCCAATCCCCCGCCCACCAGACGCGCCGGACCGACGCGGACGTCGTCGGTGCCGCGCACACCGTCGCTGTAGTCGTTGGCGTAGTTGACGCCCACTTGCAACATCACGCTGACGATCCCGGCCAGGACGACCCGCCACCAGCGAACATCCGGTTCACCCACCGCGACGGCCGCACCGACGGCGACCGGGACCACCGCCGCCGGAAGGGTTCGCACGCGAGCGCCGACGATCCATTTGTTCACGTCGATACGCTAAATCACGACACCCGACACCGGTCGGATGATGCGGACGAATTCTGCCTAGAGTCTCCTCGTGCCCCGTCTCGTCGCCCTCGACATGCCGACGAACGACGCGTACGTCGCCATGGTTCGTCGCATCTGGGACGAGGGGAACGCCGTTCTTCCCGTCGACTCACGACTGCCCGAGCCGGCCAAGCAACGGCTGCTCGACGCCATTCGTCCGCACGAGGTCCGAACCGACGCCGGGAGCGAGCGCCGACCCGACCCGATCGACACCGAGGTCGGTGACGCCCTCGTCATCGCCACCAGCGGTTCGACGGGCGACCCCAAAGGAGTCGTCCACACGTTGGCCGGGCTCATGGCTTCGGCTCGCGCCACGTCGGCCGCGCTCGGGGTGACACGCGACGACCGCTGGTTGGCCTGCCTGCCGGTCGCGCACATCGGAGGCTTCTCCGTGATCAGTCGCGCGGTGCTCACCGACATCCCCCTCGAGGTCCACGACGGTTTCGATGCCGAGCGCGTCAACGCCAGCCCGAGTTCTCTCACGTCGCTCGTCCCCACGGCCCTCACGCGCGTGAACTCTGGTCGCTTCCGTCGGATCCTGCTCGGGGGTTCACGCCCACCGAATGATCGGCCGGACAACTGCGTCGCCACCTACGGAATGACCGAGACCGGTTCCGGCGTGGTGTACGACGGCTTCGCCATTCCCGATGTCGAATTTCACATCATCGATGGCGAGATCGCCGTTCGTGGACCCATGCTGATGCGCGCCTATCGCGACGGTTCGACGTCGATCGACGCGGACGGGTGGCTGCACACCGGCGATGCCGGTCGGTTGAACGACGACGGTCGACTCGACGTCGACGGGCGCATCGGTGACGTCATCGTCAGCGGTGGCGAGAAGATCTGGCCCGAGGCCGTCGAGGCCGTGTTGCACCGACAAGTGTCCGATTTCGCGATCGTGAAGCATCCCGACTCCGATTGGGGGGAACGCGTGATGTTGGTGCACACCGGCGACGCCCCGAGCCTCGGCGAGATACGTGATCTCGTGAAGGTGTCGCTGCCCGCATATTGCGCCCCCACCGCCATGCTGCGCGTGGAGTCCCTACCGCGAACGGCGTCCGGCAAGGTCCGACGCACCGAGTTGGCCGCCCTCGTACGGGACCTTCGGCCCGACGAGCGGCACTAGCGTTCTCCCATGACCACCGACCGTCTCGCGGACAAGACAACCCTCGTCACCGGTGCGGCTTCCGGAATCGGAGCCGCCATCTGCCGTCGTTTCCTGGACGAGGGCGCCCGGGTGATTGCCACCGACATCGACGGGGATGGGCTGCGACGTCTGCACGAACTCGCGCCTGATCGTGTGCACGTCGTCGTCGCCGACGTCACCGACGAGCGAAGCATGACCGGTGCGGTCGCCTCGGGAGTCGAGACCTTCGGCCGAATCGACGTCGTGGTGGCCAACGCCGGCGCGGGCACGTACGGCCTCATCCAGGAGCACGACGTCGCCGATTGGCGACGCATCATCGATCTGTGTCTGGTCGGCGTGTTCATCACCCTGAAGGCCACGTCGGCCCAGGTGAACGACGGTGGATCGATCATCACCATCTCGTCGCTCAACGCCATCCAGCCCTCGGCCGGGATGTCGGCGTACTGCGCGGCCAAGGCCGGTGTCGCCATGCTCACCCGCGTGGCCGCCATGGAGATGGGCGCCCGCGGGGTGCGCGTGAACACCATCGCCCCGGGCCTGGTGGCGACCAACGCCACCGCCGGCATGTTCGCCGTGCCCGAGGTCATTCGTCAGTTCGAGGAGAACGCCTCGCTCGGTCGCCATGCCACCGCGGACGAGGTCGCTTCCGTCGCCGCGTTTCTCGCCAGCGACGAGTCATCGTTCATGAGCGCCTCGTTCGTCTCGGTCGACGGCGGCGGGAACACCGGCCGCTATCCGACATTGCCGGCGATCTTCTCGGCGCTCTGAGTTCAGGAGCTCTTCACCCCGGCCCCACCGTCGATCACGTAAGTCTCCCCCGTGATCCACGAGGCGCGATCGGAGGCCAAGAAGGTCGCCAGGGCGGCGATGTCGTCGGGCACACCGATGCGACCGAGCGGAAGCGCGGCCGCCAGACGGTCGCCGAAGTTGTCGACCAACACCTTGGCGAAATCGGTCTTCACCAGACCCGGAGCGATCCCGACCACGCGTGTCGGGCCCAGCTCGGCAGCCAACTGACGGGTCATGTGAATGAGGGCCGCCTTGGTGAGGTTGTAGATGCCCAAGGCGCCCTCGGTACGAAGACCACCCACCGAGGCCACGTTGATGATCACTCCGGGGTGGTCTTTCATCCCGGCGTCCCAGACCGCTTGGGTCCAGAACAACGGGCCGCGCAGGTTCACCTGGAACGTCTTGTCGAATCGAGCCTCGTCCACGCCGAGCGACGGACCGTAATAGGGGTTCGTGGCCGCGTTGTTCACCAGAATGTCGATCGGGCCGAATCGCTCGATCGTGGCGGCCACACAGGCGCGACCTTGTTCGACATCGCCGGTGTTGGCGGCGTACGTCTGCACGTCTCCCACGATGCCCGCGTCGGACACCACGTCGGGTCCGATCTTGCGCGACACCATCATCACGCTGGCGCCGGCCTCGGCGTACATCTTGGCCATGGCCAGACCGATGCCCTTGGAGGCTCCGGTGATGAGGGCAACTTTTCCGTCGAGTCGAACGTCCATGTCCCGAAGTTAGTACGACGAGATGGTCGCCGATTCAGTCGTCGGTCTCGTCGTCACCCGAACGCGCCACCACCTGCACCCGAACGGAACGGATACGACGACCCTGCAACTCGGCCACCGTGAATCGCCAACCATCGAAGTCGATGTGCTCGCCGACGGCCGGAACATGACCGAGGGTGTTGAAAACGAAACCACCGATGCTCTCCCACTCGTCGTCGGGTATGTCGGTGTCCAACTCCTCGTTGACTTCGGACACGCTGGTCGCGCCATCCACGATGTACTGACCGTCATCGTGTTTCTCGATGGACTTGTGATCCTTGTCGTACTCGTCGACGATCTCGCCGACCAATTCCTCCAGGCAATCCTCGAGCGTCACGATTCCCTCGATGCTGCCGTACTCGTCGGCCACCACCGCCATGTGATACTTCCGTGCCTGCATGTCGCGCATCAACTGGTTCACCGGCTTGTTCTCGGGGATCACCACGGCATCACGCATGTACATGGTCACCAACTGTGCGCCGTGACCCGTGCGTTCGGCACGAACGAGGTCCTTGATGAAGGTGACACCGAGAACGTCGTCGTCGGGACTCAACACCGGCAAGCGCGAGAAACCGTGCTCGATCGCCACGTCCACCGCTTCGCGCACGCTGAAGGTGTCGGCGATGGTCACGATGTCGGGGAACGGAACCATCACCTCGCGGGCCACCGTGTCGCCGAACTCGATGATCGACTCGATGAGGTCGCGTTCCTCTTCTTCGATGACCTCGTCGTTCATGGCGGCTTCGACGATGCCGAGTAGTTCCTGCTCGCTGACGAACGGGCCCTGTTCGAGACCCTTGCCCTTCACGATGACGTTGGTGAGTCGGATCAGCCAACCCGACACCATTCGTAGTGGCGGGAACGACACCAAGACGTGAATTCCGCGCGCGGTACTCAAGGCGGCACGCTCCGGATACAGCACGGCATAGGTCTTGGGCACGGCCTCGGCCAGAACGAAGAAAACCACCACGTTCAGCAACACGCCGACGACCACGCCAATGGGACCGAACGCCCGGGCGGCGATCACGCCGGTCAGGGTCGCTTGAACGGTCTGACACACGTTGACCGACAGCAACAAGGGGTTCACCCATTTCTCGGGCTCACCCACCAGATCCTGGAGAGCCCGGCCCTGCCGCACACCACCTTCGGCCATGGCCGCGGCCTTGGGTTTGCTCATGCGCGACAAACCCATCTCGGCCAGCGAGAGGAAGATCAGAACGATCAGAAGTACGAGTACGACCGCCAACAGGATCCAATCGGTTCCCGTGAACGCGGCAACGAGTGCGGTCATGTTCCCTCCGGAACGCTCTGGCTGAATGTCGGTGGTACCTCACCATTCCAATGGTGGGCCTTCAGTATCTCGCGCTCGCGCGCCTGCATGGCCGCGGTCTTGTCGGCGGTGTCGTGATCCCAACCCAGGACGTGCAGCACGCCGTGAACCACCAGCAGGGCCATCTCGTCCTCGACCGTTCCGGCGTGGTCGGGTGCTTGTGCGACGGCCACCTCCGGGCATATGACGATGTCACCGAGCAACAGTGGCATGTCACCACGATCGGGGGGAGACCGGTCGGGGCCTCGCGTACCGCCACTCGGGCCGCTCACGACCTCCAACACCTCACCACCGTCGATGGGGAAGGACAGCACATCGGTCGGGCCCACCTCTCCCATGTGCTCGAGATTGAGGTCGACCATGTCGGACTTCTCCACGAAGAACAACGACAATTCGGTGCCCCCGCGGACCCCTTCGGCCGCCAGCGCGTGTCGCGCCAACGCCTGCCAACGCGCCACATCGACGACGACGGTGATTTGCTCATCGGCGCAGAAGACCTCGGCATCGGTGTCACCGCCCACTTTGGTCTTGCGTCGGAATCTGGGTGGGCCCTCAACCATTGCGTTCCGTTCTCGCCGCGCGCTTCTCGTACGCGGCGACGATGTCGCCCACGATCCGATGCCGGACAACGTCACCAGCGTCGAGGTGCACGAACTCCAGACCCTCGATACCGCCGAGGATGCGTTCGAGACCGGCCAGACCACTACGGCCGTCGGGTACGTCGACTTGGGTCGCGTCGCCGGTGACCACCACTTTGGATCCGAAGCCGATGCGCGTGAGGAACATCTTCATCTGC
>SYCH01000082.1 GCA_005787025.1 Actinomycetota bacterium
CATCGGCAAGGCGGTGGGTCTGAAGTACAACGGAGAGGGAGCCATCAGTGACGCCGCTCTTCCGTTCCTCGAGGCCCAGGCCAAGAAGCGCATCGGCATCCAGATCGAGGTGGAAAGCATCGTGTCCTGGGATCACTCCAAGATCGGTGGCGGTTACTGAGCGAGCACGCGAACCTCTGGATGGGCGAGCTCGAGAGAGGCGAGGTCTCCTCTGGTCACCGATCGACCGTTTCGCGACCGCCGGAGGTAGGCAAGACTGATCCGGTGATCCGGGAGACTCTCGACCAATAGGAGGGGCATTGGCCAAGGTACTGATCAAGAACGGAAAAGTGATCTCGCCGACCGGAGTGCACGAGAACGACGTGCTCATCGAGGGCGAGAAGATCACCGCCGTCGGTGCACCGGGTTACTTCGCCGGCGCCGAGCAGGGTTGTGACAAGGTCATCGACGCCCAGGGCAAGTACGTGTTGCCCGGTGGCGTCGACGTTCACACGCACATGGAACTGCCCTTTGGCGGAACATTCGCCTCCGACACCTTTGAGACCGGCACGCGCGCGGCGGCCTGGGGTGGCGTCACCACCATCGTCGACATGGCCGTTCAGCGATACGGCGAGAACGTGTATGACGGCTTGAGTGAGTGGCACCGCAAAGCCGAGGGTGAGTGCGCCATCGACTACGCGTTTCATCAGATCATCGGAGGGGTAGACGAGAACTCGTTGAATGCCATGGTGAGCCTGGTCGAAAACGAGGGCATCACCTCGTTCAAGCTGTTCATGGCGTATCCCGGCGTCTACTACAGCGATGACGGGCAGATTCTGCGCGCGATGCAGGCCGCCGCCGACTGTGGAGCGATGATCATGATGCACGCGGAAAATGGAATCGCCATCGACGTTCTGGTTCAGCAAGCCATCGCCCGAGGCGAGACCGATCCTCGCTATCACTCATTCACCAGGCCGTCTCCTCTCGAGGCCGAGGCCACGCATCGTGCCATTATCTTGTCGCAGGTCGCTGGGAATGTGCCCTTGTACATCGTGCACATGTCGGCCGGTGACGCCCTGAACGAAGTGGCCGCCGCACGTCATCACGGCCGTAACGTGTTCGCCGAGACCTGCCCGCAGTATCTGTATCTCACCCTCGAGGAGACTCTGGGTAAGCCCGGATTCGAGGGCTCCAAATGGGTGTGTAGCACCCCCGTTCGCTCGAAAGAAAACGACCCGCATTACATCGGTCAGATGGGACACGGTCACCAGGGTGATCTGTGGAAGGGTCTGCGCATGAACGAGTTGGCGGTGGTTTCCACCGACCATTGCCCTTTCTGTATGAAGGATCAGAAGGAGCTCGGGATCGGGGACTTTTCCAAGATCCCGAACGGCATCGGTGGCGTGGAGCACCGCATGGAATTGCTCTACCAGGGTGTCGTGGCCGGTGAACTGACGCTCGAGCGTTGGGTCGAGACCTGCTGTACCACGCCCGCTCGTATGTTCGGGATGTATCCCCAGAAGGGCATCATCGCTCCGGGCAGCGACGCCGACGTGTTGGTGTGGGACCCGAACAACAAGACCAAGATCGGCATCAACGACAAGCATCACATGAACATGGATCACTCCGCATGGGAGGGATACGTGATCGACGGCAAGGTCGACACCGTTCTGTCGCGCGGAACCGTGGTCGTGGAGAACGATCAGTACATCGGTCGCAAGGGCCATGGTCGCTACATCAAGCGCGGCCTGTCGCAGTACCTCGTCTGAAATCCCCCCGTCATTAAGGAGAAACCATGTACCGCATCGATCACTGGATCGACGGACGCACAGTCAGCAGCACTTCGGGTCGCACGGGCAACGTGTACGACCCGGCCACCGGTCAGGTTCAGGCCACGGTGGCTTTCGCCGACGTGTCGGAAGTCGACAAGGCCGTGGCCACCGCCAAGGCCGCGTTGCCGGCCTGGCGCGCCACGAACCTGTCGCGACGCGCCGAGATCATGTTCCACGTGCGCGAGCTGGTGGCGGCGAATCGCAAGGAGATCGCCGCGTTGCTCACCAAGGAGCACGGCAAGGTCACCTCGGACGCGTTGGGTGAGGTCGCCCGTGGCCTCGAGAACATCGAGTACGCGTGCGGCATCCCGAATCTCTTGAAGGGTGGATACTCCGAACAAGCCTCGGCTGGTGTCGACGTGTACAACATTCGTCAGCCGTTGGGCGTGGTGACCGGAATCACCCCGTTCAATTTCCCGGCCATGGTCCCCATGTGGATGTTCGCCAACGCCTTGGCGTGTGGCAACACCTTCGTGTTGAAGCCCTCCGAGAAGGATCCGTCGGCGTCGATGTTCATCGCCGAGTTGTTGAAGCAGGCCGGTCTTCCCGACGGCGTGTTCAACGTGGTGCACGGCGACAAGGTCGCCGTGGATCGTCTGCTCGACCATCCCGACATCACCGCGGTGAGCTTCGTGGGTTCGACGCCCATCGCCAAGTACATCTACGAGACCGGCACCAAGAACGGCAAGCGCGTGCAGGCCCTCGGCGGTGCGACGAACCACATGTTGGTGTTGCCGGATGCCGATCTCGACATGGCGGCCGACGCCGCAGTGAGTGCCGCCTACGGTTCGTCGGGTGAGCGTTGCATGGCGGTGTCGGTGGTTGCTGCGGTGGAGACCATCGCCGACAAACTGATAGAGAAAATCAAGACTCGTGTGCCGAACATCAAGGTTGGCCCCGGCACCGATCCGTCGGCGGAGATGGGTCCACTCATCACTCGCGAACACCGCGACAAGGTGGCGGGCTACGTGCAGAACGCCACCAAGGAAGGCGCCAAG
>SYCH01000083.1 GCA_005787025.1 Actinomycetota bacterium
CGCCCGATCAACCCTTGGCGGTCATGCGATCCCAGCGGGTGTATTGCTGCTCGCCGGCGGCGTGGCGCGATGGCGTGCGACCGGGCATGCGCCGCCGACAGGCACAGGGGGCGTGTCCGCACGTGGTGTTGGTGGCCGACGAACCCGACCGCGATGCCCGGTGCTTCGAGCCGGTGGTGCGCTCGGTGGGCACGTTGGTGCCGTTGCTCGACATCGAGTCTCCCGGGTCACTGTTGATGGCCACCCGTGGTCCGTCGCGTTACGTCGGTGGTGACGTCGCGCTCACGGTGCGCCTGGGCGATCTGGCCATGGCGGGCCTGTCGACCGCGGTGGCATCACGCATCGATCCCGTGGTGCTGTTGTCCACCGGCGGGGGACTGGGCGTGGGTGTCGCCGATGGTCGTCTCGCAGCCACGTTGGCGGCTCGTCACGCCATCCGTCGTGGTGAACCCGTGGTGGTCGAACCCGGATCCGCGGCCACCGCGGCGTTCCTCGCGCCGTGTCCGGTGGCGGCCCTGAGTGCGGTGGCCGGTTGCGATGTCGGGTTGGTGGATCTGTTGCAACGATTGGGATTGCGGCGCTTCGGCGACGTGGCCGCGTTGTCGCCGCATCACTTGGTCGATCGATTCGGCTCGTTGGGACACACCTTGCATCGTCTGGTCAGTGGCACCGATGACACCGCGCCATCGGCGTTGCCTCCACCGCCCGATCTGACCATCAGTCGATTGTTCGATGACCCCGTGGTTCAGTTCGACATGTTGGTCTTCGCCGCCAAGTCGTTGGTCGACGAACTCGGCCGGTACTTCACCGATCGCGGACAGGTGTGCACGCGCGTGCGCGTGGAAGCCGAGACCGAGCACGGCGAAGCGTCCGTACGCGTCTGGCATCGCGCCGAGGGCATGAACGAGTCGGCGATGGTCGACCGGGTGCGCTGGCAACTGGACGGGTGGATCAACGGCGACCATCGACCGTCGGCCGGGGTCACCAAACTCGCACTCATCCCGCTCGAGGTCCGTGGTGACGCCGGAACCCAGGAGGGTTTCTGGGGCGGTCGGACCGCCGCCGATGACGCCGCCGCTCGCGCCATCACGCGGGTGATGGGGTTGGTGGGGCCGGCCGGGGTCACCGTGGCGTCGTGGCGCGGCGGTCGTGATCCGCGTGAGCAATACCGCATGGTGCCGTTGGCCGATGTCGGCGCCGATGGCACCACCGTGTGCGAACGTCCGACGGGTCCGACCGCACCGGCGTGGTCCGGAGCGATCCCGACTCCGTCGCCGGCGCTCGTGCACCATCAGCCGGTCGGCGTGCAGGTGCTCGACGCCGATGATCGCGCGGTGTCGGTGAGCGGTCGCGGTTTCGTCAGCGCGGCCCCGTCGGTGTTGTGTCGCGAGCACGGTCGTGTCGCGGTCACCGCGTGGGCCGGTCCATGGCCGGTGGAAGAACGGTGGTGGGACGAACGTGCCCGTCGGGTGGCTCGCTTCCAGTTGGTGGTGCAGGCGTCCGACGGGCCTCGTGCGTATCTGGCCGAGGTGTCGGCGGGTCAGTGGTGGTTGGTGGCCGAGTACGCCTGAGGCACGCTGTGGGCCGGCGAACGACTCAGGCGATGCGGGACTCGATCGCGTGCGCGTCCAACAGTCGACTGGACGCCAGGTCCTGGGTTGCCAGACGCAACAGATCGTCGGCCAAGCGGAACCCGATACCGCGCACCGTGTGCATGAACCGCACATCGGGGGCGCGCTCGGTCAGCTTGCGACGCAGGTTCGACAAGTGCACGTCCACGACGTGGGTGTCACCCACCCAATGCGGCCCCCACACGTTTTCCAACAACTGGGCGCGACTGCACACTTCCAGGGGCCGCAAGCACAACTGGGAGAACAGATCGAACTCCAGTCGGGTGGCGGCGATGGCGTGACGGTTCACCTTGATCTCGCGTCGGGCCAGATCGACCACGAGCGGTCCGAAGTAGAGAACCTTGGGATCGAGGTTCGAGCCGGGGGCCTTCTTCGGACGCGGACGCCGCATCATGGCCTGGCACCGTTGCACCAATTCGTCGGTGCTGGCCTCGGTGGGTACGGCATCATCGGCGCCGTTGCGCAACACGGTGACGCGCTGTTCGTCGCAGTTCGCACCGACGATGACCACGTAGATCTCGGGGCAGCGACGAATCTGGCCGAGAAGACGATTGAAGGTCGGGTAGGCGTCTCTCGCATCGACGATGACGATGTCGGGTTGGAAGGAACGCAGCATCACTTCGGCCGCGGTGGCGTCGGAGGTGCTACGCACCACGTATCCCTGCATCTGGAGGGCTGCTTCGACCGACCGCCGATCGGAGTTGTGGACGAGCGTCACCAATGCACGGGGCATGGGCTCGGAATCGGGATGAGCGGATCCGCCGTCGGTTTCCCGACGTTGCTGATCGGCTCTCGCCGCGAAGTTCGTCTCGATGAGTGTCATGACAGTTGCCGCCTTATCGGTAAGAGGTGCTCACGGCTTGAGCACCTTGTTGTCA
>SYCH01000084.1 GCA_005787025.1 Actinomycetota bacterium
CCGGCAACCGTCTTCGTTGAGCGAAGCACGGTCGCTACCCTGACTGCCATGCAGATCGTCTCGGCCCTCTTCGTGGAGAACTTCGAATTGCGTCAGGCCCCGGGGCCGAGCACCCGCATCGACATCACCGGTGCCATGTTCTCGATGGCGTCACCCGGACCGGTCCCCGTGACCCTCGATCCTCACCTGATCGCCTTGATCCATTGTGCGCCCCATCAGAGCGGCGCCGGGGTGTTCGAAGTGGTGTTCCGTCGTGGAATGAACGAGGAGGACGAGCAGATCGCCCGCAACGTGAGTCCGTTCACCGTCGAGCCCGGCAAGTTCACCTACCGTCTCGTCAAGGCCGAGTTGGAGTTCACCGACTACGGACAGATCTTCGCTCACTGTCGCGTCGACCGCGGACCGTGGCATCTGGTTCCTTTCACGCTCCTGCCACCGGCCTGAGTCACTTCGATTCCCCGAGGGTTCTCGGGTCGTCGGGGCCCGCGGATTACAGTCGGATCGTGCCGACTTCCTTGGATCCGACCACCGATCGCGCCGCCGTGAACATCGCTCGCGGTTTGGCCATGGACGCTCCGTTGGCGGTCAAGAGCGGTCATCAAGGTACCGCGATGACGCTGGCGCCCCTGGCGCACGTTCTGTACAGCCGGGTCATGAAGCACGATCCGTCCGACCCCCAATGGCCGGACCGCGATCGCTTCGTCCTCTCGGCGGGTCACGCGTCGATCCTGCAGTACTCGATGCTCTTCCTCCAGGGCTACGGCCTCACGCTCGATGACTTGAAGGCTTTCCGACAGTGGGGCTCGGCGACGCCGGGACATCCCGAGGTCGGGCACACCGCCGGGGTCGAGGTCACCACCGGACCGCTCGGTCAGGGCATCGCCAATGCGGTCGGATTGGCCATGGCCGAACGTCACCTGCGCGCGCGGTTCGGTTCCGAGGTCTGCGATCACCACACGTGGGTCATCGCCGGCGATGGTTGTCTGATGGAGGGGGTGAGCCACGAGGCCGCGTCGTTCGCCGGACATCAGAAGCTCTCGCGCCTCGTGGTGGTGTTCGACGACAACGGCATCACGATCGACGGAGGTACCGGCCTCACCTGCAGCGACGACGTCGCCCAGCGCTTCGCGTCCTACGGATGGTCGGTGCGCCCGCTCGGTGAGATCGGCGAGGACCTCGACGCTCTGGAGAGTGCCCTTCTGGCGGCGCGGGACGATGGCGACGATCGTCCCATACTTCTCGTGTTGCGCACCAAGGTCGCCGTGCCCTCCCCCGACTGGGTGGGCAAGCACGAGGCTCACGGCAATCCGTTCACGGCCGAACACGTGACCCGCACCAAAGAGGTCATGGGAATCCCCGACGAGCCGTTCTGGGCGCCCGAGTCGGTGGTGACCGCCGTCCGTGCGGGCGCGCGGCGCGGCCGGGTCGAGCGAGAAGCGTGGGCGAAGCGAACGGCGTCGCACGTCGAATGGCAATCCCTGGTGCGCGGACCGGGTTCGGCGTGGGCGGAATCACTCCCGGTCTTCCAAGCCGGCGAATCCATCGCCACGCGGGTGGCGATCCAGAAGGCGTTCGACGCGATCCTCCCGAACGTGCCCGGACTCGTCTCGGGTTCGGCCGACCTCACGGGCAACACCGGAACGAAGTTGTCGGGACAAAGCGCCGCGTCCGCCGCGACTCCCGATGGTCGTCAGGTTTATTACGGCATACGTGAACACGCGATGGGTTCGATCATGGTCGGTATGGCGCTTCATGGCGGACTGCTGCCGGTGGGCGGAACGTTCTTCGTCTTCTTCGACTACATGAAGCCGCCGGTTCGCCTGGCGGCTTTGTCCCGGGCCAAGTGCATCTTCGTGTTCAGCCACGATTCGGTGGGTGTCGGCGAGGATGGGCCGACTCACCAACCGATCGAACACTTGGCGGCCCTGCGCGCGATTCCGGACCTTCAGGTGATTCGTCCCTGCGACGCCAACGAGACGTCCCGAGCGTTGCGCGCCGCGATCGAACATGATGGTCCGACCGCCTTGGTGTTGAGTCGTCAGAACCTGCCGGTGGTGTCCGACGGTGGTGCCGTGGAGCTGGGTGCCGGGGTGCTGCGCGAGGGATCGGACGTGTGCGTCGTCGCCACCGGAAGTGAGGTGGCCGTGGCCCTGGCCGCCGCCGACCGACTGGCGGAATCCGGCGTTTCGGCGCGCGTGGTGTCGATGCCGTCGTGGGATCGATTCGAGTCCCTCCGTCGCGTGGATCGGGCACGAGCCGACGCCATCCTCCCGCCGTCCATGCCGACCGTGTCGATCGAGGCCGGCGCCACGATGGGTTGGCACAAGTACGCCGACGAGTGCATCGGCATCGACCGCTTCGGAGCCAGTGCACCGGGAGCCACGGCCCTCGTCAACCTGGGTATGGATCCGGCCAACGTGGTGCGGGTCGCGGAGTCCTTGCTGGGCCGAGGATCCTCGAACTGATCGACATGTCGACCTCCGATCGTCTCCACCGATTGCACGCCGAGCAGGGGCAAAGTCCCTGGCTCGACAATTTGCGTCGCGATCTGATCCTGGGTGGTGGCTTGGCCGCCGTTCGTGATTCCGGAGTGCGCGGCCTCACCTCCAATCCGACCATTTTCCAGAAAGCCATCCAGGGCTCGGCGGATTACGACGTGCAGTTCGCCACCCTGCGTGCCGCCGGAGCGAGTGTCCTCGAGTGCTACTGGGAGATGGTGATGAGCGACATACATGGTGCGCTCGACGTCTTCGCTGCGCTGTACGACGACAGCGACGGCACCGACGGATTCGTCAGCGTGGAGGTCGACCCGAACCTCGCTCACGACACCGACGGCACGTTGACCGCGGGTCGTGACCTGTGGGACCGCATCTCACGACCCAACCTGATGGTGAAGATCCCGGCCACCGTCGAGGGACTACCCGCCATCCGACGCATGATCGCCGAGGGGCGCAACGTGAACGTGACCTTGATCTTCGGTCTCGATCGTTACCGAAAGGTGATGGAGGCGTACGTCGAGGGTCTGGAGGACCGGGTCGCGGCCGGTCTCGACGTGTCGGGTATCGCCAGTGTGGCGTCGTTCTTCATCTCCCGGGTCGACAGCGAGGTGGACAAGCGTCTCGAGGCGACGGGAACACCCGCGGCCCTCGCCGAGCGCGGTAAGGCCGCCGTCGCCCAGGCCAAATTGGCCTACGAAGCGTTCCAGGGAACCTTCGACGGCCCGCGGTGGTCGGCCTTGGCGTCACGGGGAGCACGCGTGCAACGCCCGCTCTGGGCATCCACGAGCACGAAGAATCCTTCGTACCCCGACACTCTCTACGTGGACGAGCTCATCGGTCCGTTCACGGTGAACACTCTTCCCGATGCCACGGTCGACGCTTTCGCCGATCATGGAACCGTGGCGCGACGGATCGACGTCGACATCGCCGAGAGTCATCGGGTGTGGTCGGCGTTGCCCGGTTTGGGGATCGACATGGACGACGTGGCCGAGCAACTCGAGCGTGAGGGCGTGGCCTCGTTCCGAAAGAGTTTCGACGAGTTGATCGAAGCCCTGAACGTCAAGGATCGCGGGGACTGACTCAGTCGTCCAGCAGATCGATC
>SYCH01000085.1 GCA_005787025.1 Actinomycetota bacterium
TCGACGAACTGGTGGCCGAATGCGGCCCGCACCCGCGACGGTAGTGAGAGTGGTCGATCGGCCATGAAACTCGTCCGCGGCGTCGTGCAGCACTATTCGTGGGGTGACCCCTCGTCCATCCCCTCGTTGCTCGGACTCGACCCGGATGGTCGCCCGTGGGCCGAGTTGTGGTTCGGCACGCACCTCGGAGGGCCCGCCAAGGTCATCGAATTGAACGAGAACGGGCAACGCGAATCCGCACCGGCACTCACCGACGACACCGGTGGATTGTTCTCGCCCCTCACCGCGGTGTCGGGAGAGCTCCCCTTCCTGCTGAAGATCCTCGCCGCCGCCGAGCCGTTGTCGTTGCAGAGCCACCCGTCGGAAGAACAAGCTCGCGTCGGATACGCCCGCGAGAATCGTCTCGACATCCCCATCGGCAACAGTCGGCGCATCTACCGCGACCCCTTCGCCAAGCCCGAACTCATCTGCGCCCTCGAACCCTTCGAGGCCTTGTGCGGCTTTCGTCGCGAGGTCGATTCGGTGCGTTTGTTGCATTCGATCGGTGGCAGCGCCTCGCATCTGGCCCGTTTGATCGCCGATCACAATCTCGATCATGCGCTTCGCTACTTGTTCGCTGGAACCGAGGAGATCCGGGTTCTGCAGAACGAGATCATCGACTCATGTCGCGAGCACGATTCGACCAGTGCTCGGTGGGCGGTTCGACTGGCCCATTCGTACCCCGACGACCCGGCGGTCATCGTCGCGCTGTTGATGAACCACGTGACGCTGACGCCCGGGGAGGCGCTCTATCTGGGCTCGGGGAATCTTCACGCCTACCTTCGAGGTACCGGGGTCGAGGTGATGGGTTCGAGCGACAACGTCGTGCGGTGTGGTCTCACCAACAAGCACGTCGACGTGAACGAGTTGCTGGCCACCGTGGTTCCCGAACCGCTCGCCGACCCCGTGGTGCGCGCCACACCTGTCGCGCGCACCGCGGCCGGTCGCTTGTGGCGCTACGTCACCCCGCCGGCGCCTTTCGTGTTGTGGATCCACCAGATCGACGGGACCGAGACGCTCCGGGCGCGCACGCGCGAGTTGACCTTGTGTGGCGTCGGATCCACCAACGTGTTGCAGCGGGGTGAAGTCGCCTATCTCGCCCCGGGCCAGGAACTGACCGTGCGGGGCAAAGCCACCTTGTTCCGCGTCACCGAATGGACCGACCCCCGGGATTGAGTCATCGGCGTCGCACCGATCAGGACTTCTTGCGGATCTCGACGATGCGTTCGTTGGCGTTGTTGACGTCCTCGCCCTTCTCGGCCAGCAGCGCGGAACGATCCTTGGCCGCTTCGCGTTCGGCCTTGGCCGTGTCGACGCGCGCGATGGCCGCCTCGACCCCGTGTTCGTGGATGAATTCGGCCCATTCCACCAGGGCCTCGACCATCTCGGACTCGGGAACCACGGCGACGTTGCGACCCTTCACGAAGAGATGACCACGCTTGTTGCCCGCGGCGATACCGATGTCAGCATCGCGAGCCTCGCCGGGACCGTTCACCACACAACCCATCACCGCCACCTGCAGCGGAATCTGACGCTCTCCGAAGGCGGCCATGGCGCGGTTCGCCACGTCGATGACGTCGATCTCGGCGCGCCCGCACGACGGGCAGGCGATGAGGTCCACGTTCTTGCGCTCGCGCAATCCGAGGGCCTCCAGCAGTTGACGACCGGCGCGGGCCTCTTCCACCGGGTCGGCGGTGAGGCTGTAACGGATGGTGTCGCCGATGCCCTCCATGAGAAGCGTCGCGATGCCGGCCGTGGCCTTCAGCAGTCCCCCGGGCAGCGGACCGGCCTCGGTGACTCCGAGGTGAAGCGGATGGTCGGTGGCCTCACTCAGTTGCCGATACGCCTCCACCATGAGAGGGACGTTGGACGCCTTGACGCTGATCTTGATGAGATCGAAGTCGACCTCCTGGAAGTAGGCGATCTCACGCATCGCCGACTCGACCATCGCTTCAGGAGTCACCTTGCCGCCGTACTTGTCGTACAACTCGGGATCGAGCGAGCCACCGTTCACCCCGATACGAATGGGGATACCACGATCGCGGGCCTCGCTGGCCACGGCCTTGATGTGCTCGGGTTTGCGGATGTTGCCCGGGTTCAGGCGCAGGCCGTGCACCCCGGCTTCCATCGCGGCCAGCGCCATCTTGTATTGGTGATGGATGTCGGCGATCACCGGGATGGGTGACCGCGGGACGATGCGCGCCAGTCCCTCGGCGGCCTCGATCTCGTTGCAGGTGCAGCGAACGATGTCGCAGCCCGCGGCGGCCAACGCGTAGATCTGCTGCAGCGTTCCCTCCACGTCGGCGGTCTTGGTGATGGTCATCGACTGCACCGTGATCGGCGCGTCGCCACCAACGGCCACCTTGCCGACATGGATCTGTCGGGTCGGTCGACGGGACGTGATCGACGCGTGCTGCATGACCGTCAGTCTGCCAACAATCAGAACGGTCGTGTGAGATCGAGGTACAGGCCGGTGAAGGTGAGGAACATGAGAAGTGTCACCACCACCACGGTGGCCGGCCACATCTTCTCGACGTCGGCCCGATACTCGCGACCTCGACGACTACGGACTCGCTCGTACGTGGCGATGGCGGCGTGTCCGCCGTCGAAGGGCAAGAGAGGTAGAAGGTTGAATAAACCCACGAACACGTTGATGGAGGCCAGCACCTCCATCACACCGTAGAAACCGTCGCGGTCACCGATCTCACCGGCGACCTTGGTGACACCGACCACGGTGGTGGGTCGCTTGGACGGGTCGGCCTCGGAGTTCGTGAGCTGCTCCCACTGATTCGCCGGGTTCACCACCGTGCCGATACCCGAAAAGGTGCGCCCCATCCCGGTCCAGAGATCGCCCATGACGTGCGAAAAACCGTCGACGATCCCCAACTCGGAACGATCCCAGTTGTCGGTGCCCACGCCGAGATACCCGAGACCGGATCCGGGCTCCGACGGACGTTCGATGAGGGTGACGTCGACCACCGACGTCACGCCGTCGCGAACGAACTCGACCGTGACTCGTTCACCGGCGCCGATGGCACCAATGGTCTCGCTCAGTTCACCGACGCTGTCGATCGAGCGTCCACCGATGATCGAGATGCGGTCGCCGAGCTCGATGCCGGCACGTTCGGCCGGTGAGCCCTCGGTGATGGCGAACACCTTCACCTCGTTGGTTTCCTGGTAACGACCACCCGTCGTGTACACGAACATCATGATCACGATCGCGATGATCATGTGCATCATCGACCCCGCGGTGATGACGAGCAAACGCCA
Source organism: Actinomycetota bacterium (assembly GCA_005787025.1). GTDB lineage: Bacteria > Actinomycetota > Acidimicrobiia > Acidimicrobiales > Ilumatobacteraceae > Casp-actino8. The sequence goes on from SYCH01000085.1 coordinate 3,310, forward strand.
ACGGTAGGGCTTGCTCGAATACGACACCGCCTCGTCACCGGGTTCGACGGGATCGAGGTTGTTCATTCCGACGATGCGCACGAACGCGCCCAAAGGCAAGGCGCGCACGCCGTACTCGACGCCGTTGCGAGTCATGCTCCAGAGTTTGGGCCCGAACCCCATGAAGAACTGGGTCCGCTTCATGCCGGCCCAGCCGGCGGTGACGAAGTGGCCGACCTCGTGCAAGAAAACCGAGACGAGCAGCCCGACCACCAACACCAGGCTCCAGACATTCGTGACGCCAAGCCAGACCAGCAACGCCAGGATGACCAGCCCGGACGTGAGTGCGACCGAGCGCTTGGGGCCCTGGTCGACCGGGGCCTCGCCCACGGCCCCACCGGCCATCATCTCGTCGCGGAACGATCGGTACAGGGTCATCGCGACAGAACTCTACGGGCGGCGTCTCGCCCGCGCCCGTCGGCCTCGATGATGTCGGCCGCCGTCAGATCACCCACCGGGGTGCGATGGTGTTGCAGGGCCTCCTCGACCGTCTCGGCGATCTGGGTCCAGCGCAAACCGCCCTCGAGAAAACGCTCGACCGCCACCTCGTTGGCCGCCGACATGAACGCGGGTGCCGTTCCTCCAACGCGCCCGGCCTCGTACGCCAGATCGAGGCAGCGGAACGTGCGCCGATCCGGCGAGGCGAAGTCGAGTCGTTGCAGGTTCGCCCAGTCGATGCGCCCGAAGGGCGACGCGATGCGGTTCGGATGGGCGAGGGCGTATCCGATGGGCAATCGCATGTCGGGCAGGCTCAATTGGGCCATCGTGCAGCCGTCGGTGAATTCGACCATGGAGTGGATGATGCTCTGGGGGTGCACCACCACGTCGATGCAGTCGTACGGGACGCCGAACAACTCGTGGGCCTCGATGACCTCGAGACCCTTGTTCATCAACGTGGACGAGTCGATGGTGATCTTGGGTCCCATGCTCCACGTCGGGTGGGCCAGTGCCTCGTTCACCGTGACGGATCGCAGGTCGTCGATGGTGCGGCCGCGGAACGGCCCGCCACTGGCGGTCAGGATGATGCGAGACACCTCGACGCCCCCACGAACGGTGGATCGCAAGCATTGGTGCACCGCGCAATGCTCACTGTCGACCGGGACGATCTCGGCTCCGGGCGTCGATCGGAGAGGTCGCACCACCGGCCCGGCGGCGATGAGTGACTCTTTGTTGGCCAACGCCAACCGTTTGCCCGCGGCCAAGGTCGCCAGAGTGACGTCGAGACCGGCGAATCCGACGACGGCGTTCACCACCACGTCGGCATGCGCGACGAGGTCCGACATGGTGGGTTCCACGCGAACGCCGGGCAACGCGTCGCGCACCTCGGCCACTCGGGACGAGTCGGCCACGGCCACCACTCCCACGCGGAACTCGCGGGCCTGAGCGATGAGAACATCGACCGACGAGCCCACTCCGAGGGCCGTCACGACGTACTCGACGTCACGATCGGGACGCGCGTTCTCGGCGCGCACGACGTCGAGGGTCTGGGTACCGATCGAGCCGGTCGAACCGGCGATGGCCACACGAACGGTGGTGGGCGAACCCATCAGCGACCGCCCGTCACGACATGCCCCGTCACGACATGTACGGCTGAAGCACCATCAAGAGGTAGTACGACGCGGGTAGGGCGAACAGGAATCCGTCGAACCGGTCGAGGACTCCACCATGGCCACGAATGACCGTGCCGAAGTCCTTGATCTCGAGGTTGCGCTTGAACATGCTCTCGACCATGTCACCCAGGGGCGCCAAGACCGCCACGACGATGGCCAGCAAAACCACCTCGCCGATGTCGTTCCAGGTGTCGCTCTGCAGGCTGACGATCCACATCACCACCAAGGTGGCCACCGAACCTCCGAGCAAACCTTCGACGGTCTTGTTCGGGCTGATCCAAGAATGCAGGGGGGTATTCCCCGCCGCTGAACCAACGAACAACGCGCCGACATCGTTCGCGATCACTCCGACGGCGACGATGAACAAGGTGTCGGTCCCGACGTGCGAGAGACCGGGAGCGTTCGAGACGCCCGCCAGTAATGCTCCGTACGCACCGAGTAGACCGATCCAGGTGACCCCGAGCGTGGTGATGGCCACGTTCGGCATCGGATTCGCCTGCACGTTCTCGGCACCGATGAAGGTGATGGCCGAGGCCATGAACGCGAACGCGAACACCAACGGCAACGCGCCGTCACCGACCCAGTAGGCGGCCAATGGAGCGGCGATACAGGTGACGATTCCGACGATGGTGGCCGGGCGATAGCGACGCTCGACGATCTTCTCGAAGAACTCGACCGCGGCCAGTCCGCACACCAACACCACGATCGCCAACACCGCGACCGGCTTCCAGAGCAACGCGGCCACGAAGGCCGCCAACATCAACAACCCGACGGCGATGGCCGTGGGCATGTCTCGTCCGCCGACACCACCGGTCGAACGTGGCGCACGGGCCGGACGGGGACGACCCTCGGGACGGGGACGACCCTCGGGACGGGGACGAGCCCCACTGCCGGTACGGCTTTGCGGATCGTCGCCGATGGAGATCCGCCCACCACGACCCGCGTCACCGGTCTCCGCGGCCGCGGGGATCGGTCGAGTAGCTGATCCGGTGGTGGCATCGTCGGGACGTCGGGTCGTCCCCGTGCTCGAATCTCGGCGGGTTCCGCCGGTGGACTCGCCCA
>SYCH01000086.1 GCA_005787025.1 Actinomycetota bacterium
AGGACATGTCGAAACTCATCGAGGAGTTGGCTCCCGATCTCGAGTACGGCGACATGATCTTCTTCGACGACGAGCAGGTCTCGACCATGTCGACCCAGGAGATCACCGAGGCCATCGATCGTCAGGTCGACATTCTCAACAAGATGAAGGCCAAGGCCGGGGCCTGATAGCGGGTGACCCTAGCGATTACTGATCGCCGTCGACGGAAGTGGCGGGGGCCCAAGTTCGCCCTCGCCCTTCCGTCGATCATCTGGTACTCGCTGTTCTTCGTCATCCCGATCGCGTTCATCGTCGTCTACTCCTTCGGCACGAAGGACACGTCACGACTGTTGCCGGTCGATCTCGGCAAGTTGACCACCGGCAATTACTCCGAGGTGTTCGACGACACCTTCTTCAAGACCTTCAAGGCCACGTTACGCATCTCGGTCATCGCGACGTTGATGTGTCTCGTGATCGGTCTACCGGTGGCGTACTTCGCCGCATTCAAGGTCAGTGAGAAGTGGCGCGCGATCATCCTGGCCATGGTGGTGATCCCCAGTTTCACCTCGTTCCTCATCCGAACGGTCGCCTGGCGTATTCCGCTCGCGCCAAAGGGAGAGTTCTCGCGTTGGTTGATCGACCTCGGCCTCATCGGCGACAAGGGCATCCAATTGTTGGAAACCCAAACGGCGGTGCAAATCGCCATCGTCTACAACTACCTCGGATTCATGATCCTGCCGTTGTTCGTGGCCTTCGATCGCATCGACGTGCGCATGCGCGAAGCGAGCAAGGACCTGGGCGCGGGCCGGATCACCACCTTCTTCTCGATCACGCTTCCCTTGGCCGGCCCGGGTATCGCCGCCGGTGTGTTGCTCACGTTCATACCTATGTGCGGCGACTACGTGACGGCCACCGTCCTGGGCGGCGCCAAGGGCAACATGATCGGCTCGATGATCGCCTCGCAGTTCTCGCAGGCCCAGAATTGGCCCCTCGGCTCGGCCATGGCCGTGCTGATGATCGGTGCGGTGCTGTTGGCGCTGGTCGTCGGTGTGTTGATCGTCTGGATGGTGCCACGTCTGGTTGTTCTGCTCACCCCCGTGAGTGCGGCCGTGAGGCGATCCATGCACGTGCGTCGAACCGCTCGTGCCGTCGCCGGCACGACCCGGCGGTCGATTCAGGTCGACATCAACCGTCTGGTGATGGTGGTGTGGGCGGCGCTGGTGCTGCTGTTCTTGTTCATCCCGATCGGGTTGGTGTTCCGTCACTCATTCAACGGAGGATCGTCGTTCTCCATCTGGACGGGGGAGACCAGCACGAAATGGTGGGGCGAGCTCTTCGATGGTGGTGCCGCGTGGGCGGTAGCGCTGAGGTTCGTGGTGATCACGGCGCTGGCGTTGGTGGTCAAGCGGGTGTTGGCGCGAACCACCGATATCACACCACGTCGTCTCAACTGGGTCGGACCCGGCGGTTTCGTTCTGGCCCTCGTCGTCAATGGGTTGGTCAGCGACTGGTTCCGAAAGATCTTCGATTTTGCCGGTATCGGCGACGCCATTCGCAACTCGTTCATGGCGGCCTTCGGTGCCACGGTGATCGCGGTCGTTCTGGGCGGACTGAGCGGCGTGGCCTTGGCCCGACGCCCCGGTCGGTGGGCCAAGTTATTCATGGCCACGGTGTTTCTCATCCTGGTCACCCCCGAGGTGATGGACGCCATCGCTCTCGTCACCTGGTTCCAGCGCCTGCAGGACGTACCGGTGTTGGGCTACGTGTTCAAGAACGGCATCGGGCCCTTCAACGGTGGCATGCACAAGTTGTGGGTCGGCCAGTCGCTGTATGCCAGTGCCGTGGTCACTCTCATCGTGCGGGCCCGATTGTCGGGTCTCGACGAGTCTCTCGAGGAAGCGGCCGCCGACCTCGGTGCCCCGCCGGCGCGAGCCTTCCGTCAGATCACCCTGCCGCTCATCTCGTCGGCGCTCATCGCCGGTGGCCTGCTGTCGTTCACGTTGTGTCTCGACAACGCCGTCATCTCCACGCTCGTCAGCGAGGCTGGAAGCACCACGTTCCCGGTGGCGCTGTTGGGTGCGACCAAGTCCACCATCAAGCCGTTCTGGGGCGTGGGCGCCGTGATGCTGTTCATGATCACGATGGCGGCGCTGGCCTTCGTGGCCGTCGTGTTGCGCCGATCGGGCGAGTCGTCGAGCGACATCGCGGCCACGCTCGCCGGCGGCTGAGTGTCGCGGTCATCCTCCCGATGAAATCCGTGTCATGAATCTCGAGTCGTGAGGTCCGTCTCATGAGAGTTCTCGTCGTCGGGGCCGGGTTGGCCGGATTGAGCGCGGCCGAGGCGTTATTGAACGCGGGTGTCGACGTGACGTTGATCGAGGCCGGACATCGACCCGGTGGTCGTACCCGTACAGTTCGCGATCGCTTCCGGAAGGGGCAGATCGCCGACAGCGGAGCCGAGTGGGTGGACAGCATCCATTGGCGCTATCGCGAGTTGATGGCGCGCTACGGAGTGGTCGACGAGGGTGATCCGGCGCCGTGGACCACGATTCGTCGTTGGATGTTCTGGGACGGTCGTCAGGTGAGCGGACGCGACCTGGATCGACTCGAAGCGGGCTTGTTCGACGCGGTCGAGCGTTACGAGGAGGCGACCGATGCTCCGGCGGCGTCGTTGACCGACCCATCGCGTCCGGACCGTCACCCCGACGCCACGTTTCTGGATTCGCGATCGTTGTTCGACGTCATCGCCGAATCCGATCTCGGTCCCGCCGGTCGTTTGTTGGCCGCGCGCAACGCGCAGGGTGAGTTCGCCGCCGAACCCCGGCAGGTGTCGTGTCTGTTCGTGGCTCAACAACGAGCCCACGAGCGCGAGGAGGCGCGTCGTCAAGGCATCACGGTGACCGCCAACCGTGTCGCTGGTGGAACCGGACAGATCGCCGGAGGTTTGGCCCGAGAGTTGACTAGCCGCCCCTCGGGTCATCTCGCGATCTCGTTCGGTCAGCGACTGGTGGCGGTCGAGCAGGACATCGATCGCATCACCGCGCTCGTGCGGTCGTCGGACGGTGAGGTGCGCATCGAAGCCGATCAGGTGGTGTTGGCGTGTTCCTTGGTGCCGTTGCGCGATGTGGAGTTCCGGAACCCGTTGCCACCGTTGCTCGCGGAGGCGATCTCGTCCCTGGGTTACGGGTCCATCACCAAGACCGCCGTGCAGTTCGAGCGACGCGAGTGG
>SYCH01000087.1 GCA_005787025.1 Actinomycetota bacterium
CCCAGGCCGACATCCACCTGGCCCCCAAGCCCGGCGAGGACCCCACCTTGATGGCCGGCATCTTGAAGGTCATCATCGACGAGGGCTTGTTCGATCACGAGTTCTGCGAGAAGTGGGTGGCCGATCTGCCGCAACTGGCCGTCGCCGTGTCCACCTTCGACCTCGACTACGTGGCGAAGCGTTGCGACGTGCCCGCCGACGACATCGTGGCCGCCGCCCGCATGTTCGCCACCGCCGCCAAGGGAACCAGCGGAACCGGAACCGGCCCCAGCATGGCTCCGCACTCCAGCCTCACCGAACACCTCTCCATCGTTCTCAACACGATCTGCGGGCGCGTGAACCGTGAGGGTGACACCTTGGAAAGCGGGTACTTCTTGTATCCCGAGACCCCGCGCCGAGCCCAGGTGCACGCCGCGCGTCCGCCGGCCACCGGCCCGAACCAGCGGGTGCGTAACTTGCGCGGTATTCGCGGGGAAATGCTCACGACCGCACTGGCCGAGGAGATCCTGAACGAGGGCGAGGGCCGCGTACGGGCGCTCATCGTCAGTGGCGGCAATCCGGTGGTGGCCTGGCCCGACCAGGAACTCACCATCAAGGCGATGGAGGATCTCGAGCTCCTCGTCGTCGTCGATCATCGCATGTCGGCCACCGCCGAGTTCGCCGACTACGTGATCGCACCGACGTTGTCGCTCGAGCGGGCCGACGTTCCCCACCTCATGGACCGTTGGTTCCGCGCGCCGTACACCAACTACACCGAAGCCATCACCCCGCGCATCGGCGACGTCATGAACGAGTGGGAGGTCTTCTGGGAGTTGGCGCGACGCCTGAACTCGCCGCTCCCCTTCCCGGGCGGCAATGCACCGATGGACCGCCACCCGAGCGACGACGAGATGCTGGACCTGGTGTACGCCGGTTCCCGTATGCCCATGGACGAGGTGCGTCGCAATCGCATGAAGGTGCACCCCGACAAGGCCATGATCGTGCAGGCCGCGGACCCGTCGTGCACCGCCAAGTTCACCGTCGCCCCCGACGACATCGTCGAGGAGATGCGCCAGATCGTCGTCGAGGGAGATTCGGCCGCCGCACTCGGTGTCGATCCGGCGATGTATCCGTTCCGTCTGGTCAGTCGCCGTCTGAAGCACGTGCTGAACTCGTTCGGGTCGGAACTCTCGGTGCTCGGCTCCAAGGGCAGCACCAACCCCGCCTACATGAACCCCGACGACATGGAGCACTACGACCTGGCCGACGGCGACCTGATCGAGATCTTCAGCCCGCGCGCATCGGTGCAAGCGGTTGTGGAGTCGGCACCCGACGTGCGGCGCGGAGTGATCTCCATGGCGCACTCGTGGGGCGGATCCTCGCTCACCGACGAGAAGGTGCGCGACATCGGCACACCGACCAGCCGACTGGTCTCGGTGGACAAGGGCTACGACGCGGTGAACGGTATGGTGGTCCAGAGCGCGATTCCCGTTCGCATCAACGTGCTCGAACAGATCAACCGCTGACGAGAGAGGCGACGACGATGGCACGACTCGACGTTCCCGATGGTGAAGGCCTCGAGGCCCATCGCATCTGGGCCCTGGCACCCCACATGGGAGCCGGCATGGCCGCCATGAGCGAGGCGGTGTACGTGAAGTCCAGCCTCAGCATCCGCGAGCGCGAGGTGGCTCGCATGCGGATCGCCCAGCTCAATCAGTGCGTCGTTTGAATGAACACTCGGGCCGCATCGGCGATGCGGCAAGGACTCGACGACGAGGCGTACAACTCGGTTCAGCACTACCACGACCATCCGGATTTCAGTGATCGCGAACGGCTCGCCGCCGAGTACGCCGAGCGCTTCGCCATCGACCACACCGCCGTCGACGACGACCTCTGGAGTCGCCTGCGAACGCACTTCAGCGACACCGAACTACTGGAACTCACCGTGACCATCGGTTTCTGCGTCGGCATGGGACGCGCGTACCAGGTGCTCGACATCGCCCGTGATTTCGACGTGCTCTGGAGCAAGGAACCGCCGACAACGAACGGCTGATCCACCGTCGGCTAGAACAGAGGACGAAGGAGATCACCATGAGCCCACTGGAAACCGTCAACGCATTCATCGCCGCCCTCGAGCGGCTCGACGTTGACGCGGCCTGTGCACTGGTCGCCGACGGATGCGAGTACGACAACGTGCCCCTGATGAAGGTGTACGGACCCGACGGCGTCAAGGGCGTCCTCGGACCCATGTTCGGCGATTGCACCGAGGTCGAGTGGATCGTGCACCGCGAGGGCGCCAACGGCACCACCGTGTTCAACGAACGAACCGATCGCTTCAAGATGTCCTGGGGTTGGCTCGAGTTGCCCGTCAACGGAGTCTGGGAAGTGGTGGACGGCAAGATCACCTTGTGGCGCGACTATTTCGACGCCCAGAGCTACTTCAAACAGTTGCCCGCTTCCTGAGCGGACTCACTTACCGAGGTAACTGGCCTCGATCAGGCTGCGGTCGTTGCGCAACGTGGCGGCGTCGCCCTCCATCGCCAACTCTCCGTGGCTCAGGACGTAGGCGCGGTCGGCCACCTGCAGGGCCATGTGCACGTGCTGTTCGACCAGCAACACACCCGCACCGCTCTCGTTGGCGATCTGTCGAAGAATCGGCAACAAGCGCTCCACGATGATCGGAGCGAGACCGAGACTCATCTCGTCCACCATCAACAACTTCGGGCTGACGGTCAGGGCCCGGGCCATGGCCAGCATCTGCTGTTCGCCTCCGGACAGCAAACCAGCACGACGATCCATGATGGGCTCGAGGGCCGGGAAAAAGCCGAGGGCCTTCTTCACGTCGGCGGCACCCTTGGCCGCGCCCAACTTCAGGTTCTCGGCCACGGTGAGCTGGTAGAACAGCGCGCGTCCCTCGGGCACGTGGGCCAAGCCTTCACGGGCGATCGTGTGCGGACGACGACCCTGGACCGACTTGCCGAACACCTTTATGTCGCCCGAGATGATGGGCACGAGACCCGACGAGGTGAGCAACGTGGTGGTCTTGCCAGCGCCGTTGGGTCCGAGCAATGCGACCACCTCGCCCGGGTTCACGGTCAGATTCAGGCCACGAACCACCGACACACCGTTGTAACCGGTGTTCAGGTTCTCGATCTGCAGCAATGCGTTCATCAGTTTCCTCCCTCGTTCGCACTGGAGCCCAAATACGCTTCGACCACCTTGGGATCACGTTTGATCTGATCGGGCGTTCCCTCGGCGATCTTCACGCCGAATTCGATGACGTAAATGTAATCACACACGTCGAGCACCAAACCCATGTCGTGGTCGACCAGGAAAATGGTGAGGCCGGCATCGATGATGCGTCGAAGACGCCGACCCAGCTCCTGGGACTCGGTGGTGTCCAAACCCGCGGCGGGCTCGTCCATGCACACCAGATCGGGCCGGGCGGCCAGAGCGCGCGCCGCCGACACCAACTTGCGCTGACCCTGGCTGATCTCGTTCGGGTATTTCTTCGCCAGGTCGCCGATACCCAGAACTTCGAAAGCGAAATCGACGCCGCTGCGGTCGCGCTTGCGCCCGGGACGCACCAGGTCGAGCAGGAAATTCTTGGTGGTCTGCCGTTCGGCGGCCACCTGCACGTTCTCCTCGATGGTGAGATCGTCGAACAACTCGAGCGACTGCCAGGTGCGACCGAGCCCCAAACGAGCCCGCGAATGCACCGGCATCTCATTGATCTCTTGGCCCTTGAACTCGATGCGCCCCGTGGTGGGCACGAAGCCCGTGATGCCGTCGATGAAGGTGGTCTTGCCGGCTCCGTTGGGACCGATGAGACCTACCAACTTGCCCTGCTCCACCGAGATGTCGACGTTGTTGACGGCCCGCAAGCCTCCGAACGTGACCGACATCCCATTCGTCGTCAAAAGACTCATTGTCTTACCCCCGTGGTTCGTGATTCTTGCGCTTGTTTCTGTAACGCTTCTTTCCGGGCTTTTCGTTGCGCCTTCTGCTCGGCGACCAACCGTGGCGCGCCCGCAATTCCCTCGGGGTTGCGTACCGCGGTCAAAATCAGACCGATACCGCCGATGAGGGTCGCGTAACTCTGTTCGATGTGCAGGATGTTCTCGAGGAAGTTGAAGTTCAGGCCGTTCGGAGCCACCACACCGGCCAACACCGCGCCGCTCACCGAGGCGATACCGCCCAAGTAGGCGAACGACAGGAACGTCAGGGACGCGAACGCCCCGAAATAGGCCGGCGTGACCGAGCCGAATCGATAACCCGACAATGTTCCGCCCAAGCCGGCGATGAAGGCTGCGAGGCCGAACGCCAGGATCTTCGTGCGCGCGACGTCGATGCCCGCCGCGGCCGCCGCCCTCTCGTTGGATCGCACCGCCAAGAACTGGCGACCCGTCGACGAACGACGGACGTTCACCACCATCAGGCACAACAGGATCACGAAGATCAGACAGACCACGCCGAACCACGCGCTCGGTGGGATTTCATCTCGACCCTTGAACCCGAGCACCCGCAGGGCGGTGTTGTTCGGCCCGAAGTCCTTGCCCCCGATTTTCGGTGGATCGACCCTCAGCGCGCCGAGTTCACCGGCGAAGGTCTTGTTCTTGAAGACGAGTTGTTCGATGGCGAGCGCCGCCGACAGCGTGATGACGGCCAGGTTCACACCCCGAAGGCGCAGCGCTGGAATGGAAATCAGCGCGCCGAAGAGCGCCGCCACCAAGGCACCGACCACCGGTGCCAAAGGAAACGGCAGACCGGAGAAATACTTGGACATGAAGAAGCCGGCCGTTCCGGCGATCGCCATTTGAGCCAACGAGATCTGTCCGACGAATCCCGTGAGTACCACCAATGACAACGCAATCACGATGGCCACGAGGGTGTTGATCGTGGATTGGCGCCAGTCGTAGTTCCAGCCGAAGAGCAAGGCCAGCACCGCCACCGATGAAACGAGCGTGAGTGGAAGAACGTGTCTGGGCGCTGACGCGAACGGCATCTTGCCCGTCAACACCGCGCCACGCACCGGAAGAGCCTTGCCACGGGCAAACATCGCGATGACGATCACGAAGAATGGCAGGGCTTGTGTGAGGCCCGCCGTCGGCAACACGCCCTTGGGAAACCACGTTTGCGCACCTTGGTATTGCACCCAACCCTGCAACATGGCGATACCGACGCCGGCCGCCACGGTCATACCGAATGAGGTGAAGTTGGCGAGCAGTGCCGCCCCGAGTGCCGGCACGATGAGAAGAGGCAGGGTGATGGTGTCGAGGTTCGTGAGTGGCACGGCCAAGATTCCGAGAAGACCGGCGATGAGCGTCGACAGTACCCAGTTCGCACCGGCCAAGAAGTCGGGCGAGAAGCCCAGGACGATGGCACCCTTTTCGTTCTCCGCGGCGGCACGAGTGGCCAGACCGAACCGGGTGTACTTGAAAACCGCCCACAAGATGAAGGCGATGACGGCCACCACGATCACCAGGAACAGTTGGTTCTTGGGCACGATGCCCAATTCGCCCGGGAGATCGATCTTGCCCTTGGGCAACGGGAAGGGCACGCCCGTCTTGGCCAGTTCGCCGAATCGGAGTCGACAGAACTCTTGCAACACCACGAACAATCCGACGGACGTGACGACCTTGGCCAGAACCGGTGCGTTTCGCAATGGTTTGAAGATGACGAAATGCAAGAAGAGGCCCAGGAATACCGCCACCACCAACGCCAACACCGTGGCTGCCGCGGTGGTCAATCGATCGCCCGGCATGTCGATGGATGTCGGCCAGTTGGGAAGGTCGAGGTACTTTCCCTCCTCCCGGAACCAGTTGACCGGAATCTCGATCAACACGAAGGGGTTGGGCAACGGTGGGATGTAGAACTTGCCTTCGACGCGCAAGCCGTAATACCAGTACGCCACGAAGACGGTGATGACACCGTTGGCGAAGTTCACGACACCCGAGCCTCGGAACGTGAGCACCACGCCGATGGCCACGGCGGCCATGAGGGCGCCGGTTCCGATGTTGGAGAACATTGGCGCCAATTGACGCGCATCCCACGCGTACAAAACGGCAAACACCACCAGCACGCTCGAAATACCCACGAGGAGTTTCTGTGATTTCACGAATCTCTGAACGGAACCGTTCACCGACACTCCCCCACTTGCCATCACTCGATGGCCCCCAAAAAAACCATCTCGCCGAAACGAGACGACGCATTCACATTGGGTGGGTGCCGGCGACACCGGCACCCACCCAACGCGACGACCGACGAGAGCCGGTCAGATATCGGCTTGTTGTACGGAGCCTCAGCCCGCCAGCTCGGCGATCGGGTTGAGCGCCTTGCCGTTGTACCCGTCCAAAATGGACACGTACTCGGTGCCCTGCTGCTGCTGGATACCGATGGAGAATCCGCACAACGACGGGAAGGTGGGGTTGCCACCACACTCGAAGTCACCGACGCCGGCCCACATCGGACCCACGAAGGACTTGGCAGCTTCACGGATGGACGCCGAATCCGTCGCACCCTCGTTCATGAACTTCACCATGGTGATGAGCGAGCCGAACGTGGGTCCACCGAAACCGGTGTACTCGGGGTTCTCGACACCCGTTTCCTTGGCCCAAGCCAACGCGGCATCGATGTAGGCGTCGGTCTCCGGGTTGCCCGGGATCTCATACGAGTAGCCGTATCCACCGAAGTACCAGCCATCGGGCAAGTCGCCTTCCTCGCCGACCGAGGCCAGGTGATCCTGCATCGGGATTCCGAAGCACAGTCCGGTCGTGACGATCGGTGTGTCGACACCGAGGGTCTTGAGCGCGTCGTAGATACCGATGCAACCCTGAATGGTGACCAACGGGTAGAACACGTCGGCAGTGTCGGCACCCGACGACTGGATGGCGGTGGCCATTTCCGTGGCGCCAGCAGTGTCGGCCACTGCAACGCCGGTGACCTCGACGCCCAGCTGCTCGAGGATGGGCTTGGTGAGCACGTTGAACGCCACGGTTCCGGCCGGGTTGTCGTTGTACACGACGGCGATCTTCTTCACGTCGATTCCTTCGAGTTCACCGACGTACTTCGCGGCGAACACTGCGAGACCCTGAACCACACCGGGCGAACCGGGGGTGAACGCGTACGCGTCAGAAGCGAGGAACTCCGGCGTGGTCACCGGGTTCGGCAAGAAGACGGGCTTCTTGTCCTTCAGAGTGTCGAGCAACGGAGCGTTTCCGTTGAACATGGCCCCCACGAGAACCGCCTGCACGTTGTCGTCGGCCAGCATCTGCTGGGCGCAACTCTGACCGTCCTCTTCCTTGGTGACGAAGCACTTCACCAGCTCGATCGGACGACCACCCACGCCACCGAGGAAGTTGTTGATGTACCAGACGCCCGTGTCGACGCCCACCGACGCCTCCGGGAACGCCGGAGTGCCACCTTCCTGATTGACGTAACCGATGTAGATCGGATCGCCCGACGCCACCCCACCGGGGCCCCCGGTGTAGGCCACACCGACGTCGATCGAACTCTGCAGGACCGGCAGTTCACCGCTCGGCGCCTCGGTGCTCGGCGCTTCCGAAGTCGGTGCTTCCGATGTCGGCGCCTCCGTCGCGGGTGCGTCGCTTTCCCCACTGTCCTCGCTGCATGCGCCGGCGAGCAAGCCGAGTACGGCCAAGCCCGCGACGAAACTGATCTTCCTGCTTCTCACGTTTCCCCCTTGACGATCGACCACCCGTTGCGGATATGTCGTACGTCTCAGATTGTCACAAGGTTTCGGTGAGGTCAAACACCGAAAAGTGGAAAACCGCAGGTCGCCGTCAGGTCGAACCGGACGGCCCCGACTCGCGGTAATCCCCGAAGGCCGCGTCACGCTCGCTCAATGCCGCGGTCACGCCCTTGGTGGCGAAACCCTGCATGTACTCCATGGACGACTTCTGGTGGAACCCCAGAGCCTGGATCTCGGCCGTGGCCCGGATGCCCGCGCGGATCCCCATGGCTTCCATGGCACGGTGCGCGGCCCGCTTGTTCAGGGCCAACAGATCGGCCGGAATCTTGGCCACCCGTTCGGCCATGGCCAACACCTCGGAGTCCAAACGGGCTTCGGGAAACGCCCGATTGGCGAAACCAGCCGACACCGCGTCGACTCCGGACATCGAGTCCCCGGTGAGCAAGGCCTCCATGCCCCGACGCAGACCCATCATCCAGGTCTGCCATTGCATGTCGGGGGGCGACATCAGTCGCACCGGTGGATAGCCGATCTTGGCGTCCTCGGCGACGTACACCAGGTCGCAGGCGGTGGCCAGCTCGGTGCCACCGGCCAAGCAGTAGCCGTGCACCTGTCCGATGATCGGTGTGCTCATGTCCCACATCTCGAACCAGTTGTTGACGACGTGACGCGACCACCAGCCGTCGGCCCGTGAGATGGACCGCTCCACGTCGGAATTGGGCGAGCCGAGGTCGTAGCCGGCGCAGAAACACGACCCCGCACCCCGGATGATCATCACCGAGACGTCGCGGTCCTTGTCGCCGGCCCGCAACGCGTCGAACAGCGCTCCGCGCAGGTCGTCGTTGAGGGCGTTGCGCTTCTCGGGTCGGTTCAACGTGAAGCGACGCACCTTCGGCGCGGGGTCGTCGATCAGGAGCACGTCATCTTTCGCCATGGTCGTCAGGCTTTCTCCCAGTAGGGGGCGCGCAACTTGCGCTTGTTGATTTTGCCCATGGTGTTACGACCGAGATCGTCGACGAACTCGATGGTGCGTGGGCACTTGTAGTGACTCAGGCGCTCGCGGCAGAACGCCAGCACCTCCGAGGCCTCGGGCGGATTCGACGGATCGCGCAGAATCGCCAACGCCTTCAATTCCTCCCCCATCTCGGAGTGCGGCACTCCGATACAGGCGACGTCGAGGAGCGCCGGGTGCTGCACCAGGACCTGCTCGGCCTCGGCCGGATAGATGTTCACTCCACCCGACACCACCATGTCGCTGAATCGATCGGTGATGTACACGTAGCCACCCTGGTTCACATAGCCGATCTCCCCCAACGTGAACACGCCGGGGGCGATGTTGGCCGCCTTGGTCTTCTCCGGATCGTTCGGATAGATCACCCCTCGGCCCGTCGCGTCCTTGAAGAAAAGCCGACCCTCGGCGTTCGCGGGAAGCTCGTTGCCGTCGTCGTCCAACACGAGCACCGAGAACGGTGGAACGGGGCGACCGACCGATCCCGGATTCTCCAACCACTCGCTGCTGGTGATCTGGCACGTGGTACCGACCTCGGTGGCTCCGTACGCGTCGATGAAGATCGGCCCCCACCAGTCGATCATCGCCCGTTTCACGTCGACGGGACAGGACGCACCCGTGTGGGCCGCCAGTTTCATCGACGACACGTCGTATTTCTTCTTCACCTCGTCCGGAAGCGCCAACAGCCGGACGAAATGCGTCGGCACCATCACCGACGACTCGGTGCGATGCTCCTGGATGGCCTGCAGGGTCTTTTCGGCGTCGAACTTGGCCAGGATCACCATCGGGACACCGCGAACCAGCAAACGCATGCCGTTCAACGGACCGGTGTGGTACATCGGACCCACCACCAGGTGCGTGCCGAACTGGGCGAACCGATTGGCTTTCATGCCCTCCAGGTGTTCGGCCATGGTGGATCCACCGGCGAACATCGTCGGCGGCAACTCCGTGCCCTTGGGTCGGCCCGTGGTGCCCGAGGTGTAGAGCAGGTTCGCGCGCGGGACCACGTCGAGGGGCGGATGCGACGGGTCGCCCGACGCCAACCAGTCGGCCCAGGCGCGCACACCAGGTGCGTTCACACCCCAACCGATCACGTCGATGCGGAGTCCTTCGGCTCGGGCGATGTCGGCGGCGGCCACCGCGCGCTCGACGGTCTCGGGTCCGACGAACAACAGACGAGCGTCGGAGTCGACCAGGATGTAGGCCGTCTCCTCCGCGGTCAGGTGGAAGTTCACGGGCACCGTCGACGCACTGCCGAGCAGACAGCCGAGGTGGGCGAGGGCCGTTTCGGCGGCGTTCTCGGCGAACACCGCGACTCGGCGACTCGGACCCAGATCGGTGGCCAACGCGATGTTGGCCACTCGATTCAAGATGTCGTCGACATCGGCCCAACGCAAGGCCCTGTCGGGATCGCGCACGGCGATCTCGTCGGGACGTTCACGGGCCAGGTCGGCGGCGAAGACGGGCATCGGCCGACCTCAGACGTCCGCGGCCACGCCACGCTCGACGAGAGCCTCGCGATGGTTGGTGAAGTCCGCCGACAGATCGGCGGGCCCTCCGTAGTGGACCTGCAGGAATCGCCGCGAGAAGAGCCACTGCCCGTTCACCTTGCGGTACGCGTCGTCGTAATGAGCGAGAAGGATTCCCGACTGAGCGTCGGTCCGACGAAAGCGCTCGCTGATGGCCCAACGACCGGTGGCCTCGTCAGCCGTGGCACCTTGCCAGGCGTCACCGTTGTGAACGGTTTGGACCACCGCGGCGAAACCCGTCATCGCGCCGTACCACAGTTTCAAGATGGCGTCCTTGCCCTCCACCAATCGACCACGCCCCAGATCCCACACGGCGTCATCCGCCCAGCATGATCCCCACTGTTCGCCCGACCGGTGGATGACGGCGTCGGCGTACCGATTGATGAGACGTTGGATCGAGACGTAGTCGTCGACGGAGACGGGTGCGGCGGTTGTCATGGCTCTGTTCTAGCCCAACGGACCGTTCCCGAGCGATGGGAGCATCGCGGGAGGGTCCGTGCAACGTCGACTGTCCGGCATCGGTCAGAATGGCCCGGTGGACACCGAGATCGATCTCGAACGACTGACGTTGCTCGACCCGGACGTGTCCGACTGCCCGTACGCGGCGTACGACGCGTTGCGTCGGGAGGCTCCGTTGTGGCGCGACAACGCCACCGGCATGTTCGTCGTGACCCGCTACGAGGACGTTCGGATGGTTCTGACCGACACGGAGCGATTCACCAGCGCTCGCCACCGGGGCCGCATCGATCCGCGCAGCGCACGCCTGAAGAAGATCTACGAGGACAAGGGCTGGCTGCCGGGCGCCACGCTGGCGGCCCGCGACGACCCCGAGCACCGGGAGATGCGCGGGTTGTTCAACCACGCCTTTCGCCCCTCCAAGATCAAGGAGATGGACGACTTCATCGTCGACCTGGCGCACTCACTGATCGACGAGTTCATCGGAACCGGTGAGTGCGACTGGGTGCGCGCCTTCGCCGTACCGCTGCCCCTGATCGTCATCGGGCGCCAGATGGGTGCGCGTGACGAGGACATGTGGCGCATCAAGGCGTGGACCGACGCCTGGGTGCATCGTCTGGGGATGATGCAGACCGAGGAGGAGGCGGTCTGGTCGACCGAGATGGAGATCGAGGCCCAGCACTACTTCCAACCGATCTTCGAACGTCTGCGTCGCGAACCCGACGACACGTTGCTGAGCGATTTGGTGAACACCGTGATCCCCGAATGGGGCCGCACCCTCACCGACAACGAACTGCACGCCGAGATGATGGCCGACACCTTCGTCGGTGGTTCGGAGACCACCACGAACGCGTTGGCCGAGGGCGTTCGCCTGCTCATCGAGAACCCGGGCGAATGGGACAAGGTCGTCAACGATCCCGATCGTTACGTGCCCCTGTTGGCCGAGGAAGTACTGCGACTCGAGGGTCCGGTGCAAGGTCTTTTCCGCACCGCCGCCGTCGACGTCGAACTGCACGGGGTCACCATCCCCGCCGGTTCGGTCGTGAACGTACGTTACGGAGCCGCGAACCGCGACGAGAACCAGTTCGAGTGCCCGGAGAAAATGGACCTCGACCGGGAGAACGTGCGTAGCCACGTGGCATTCGGATTCGGCACCCACCACTGCCTCGGGGCGCCCTTGGCCCGACGCGAGTTGATCATCGGCTTTCGCGCCCTCGTCGACCGCGTGGACCGGATGTGGTTCATCGACGGAGCGAACGACTTTCGTCACCACCCGAATTTCTGCCTACGGGCCCTGAAACACCTTCACATCGGTTTCACTGCGCGTTGAGCGACTTCGGCACCGCACCACTGTCGTGGTAGTCGACCTCGTGTTCGACGCGCCCATCCACGATTCGCAGCCAGCTCATCCCGGGACTCGACCATTTCTTGCCCACGTGCTGCTTGCCGAAAACCGCGCCCATCTCCTCGGTGATGGTGGCGCTCATCACCCAGGTCACCGCCACGCCGTCGTCGCTGGTCCAGAACTGGTCGGGCAGCAACACCAGGTCGGGCCATTTGTCGAGCCCCTTCCCGAAGAAGGCACGGATGGCCGGCCATCCGGTGTGCGAACCACCGACGATGTCGTTCAAGACGGCGTGCGGGTGCATCATCGTCTCGGGAGCGTCGGCGTCGCCGCTACTCCAGGCGGCGAACAGATCCTTGACGAGTTGGATGCGAGGATCGGTGTTCGGACTCATGCCGAATACTGTCACACCGCGACGCCGAGTTCGACCAGACGGCGCAGGAAGACACGGTGGACCGCGGTTCCGACGATGGCCATGTTCGGCGCCGGATTCGTGCCGTTTTCGTAGAGTGCGCGACACGACAGATTGGCGCACGACCCCTTGAAATAATTGAACGCTTCCCAATATCGCCGGACGTCGGTCTCGATAACAATGCCGGTGATGTCGGTCAGGCGCCCGTACCACTCCTCTTTGGGCAATGCGCGCGATCCACGCATCTGGATGCAGAAGACCCAGTCCTCCAGCGGGTCACCGAGGTGTCCGAACTCCCAGTCGGTGATGGCCGTCACTCGTTCGCCGTCGTGGACGAAGTTGTCCGGCCCGGCATCACCATGAACGACGCTCAGCCGATCGCCGTCGGGTGCGTTGGACTCGAGCCACTCGGCACTGCGTTCCAAGAGGGCGATCGACGTCTTGCTCGACGATCGGTACACGTCGCGCCACCGCCGGACCTGGTTCATGGTCGCTTCTCGAGCATTCGACACATTCGACGCTCCGAGCAGATCGCCCAAGGCACCGGATGTCGGGTCGATGCCGTGCATCGCGTGCAACACGCCGATGAAGTCGTTCACCGGCGACGGGGCGTCGGGCACGTGAGACACGTACTCCATCACGAAGAACCGACGTCCGATGATCGCACCCGTCTCGTCACCGGCCAACCCGCGCGCCACTGGAACACCGTGAGCGTGCAGAGCGGTCATCAAACGCGACTCCCGGACCCCGTCGGTTCCGAACA
>SYCH01000088.1 GCA_005787025.1 Actinomycetota bacterium
CATCGTAGGTTCGCCACCATTCGAGTCGACGATTGCGGGTCTTGCCATGATGATCGACGAACGTGTCGTTCGGATCCTCCGGTCCCTTCAAAAGGCATTCGACCGCCGCCCGCATCGGTGTGGGGCTCTCTCCCTCCTTCTCCTTGATGGAGGCGACACGCACGTCATCCAGCGACAAACGTGCGTCGGAACCGATGGTGGCGATGTGCTCGTCGTTCCAGCAGGCGTGGACGAAGCGGGCATTGGTCGCCTCGTCGTCGAACCAGAGTGGCAACTTCAGCATCCAGTCGATGAGCTCGGCGTACAGCGCGGGGTTTCCGACCACGGCATCCAGGAACGGCTCGTGATCCTTGAAGTTTCCCTGGGTCTGACGTCGCCAACCGTGGTACCACGAGATGGCGTTGAACTCGTGGTTACCCATGATCGCGCGGGCACTTCCCGCATCGACCATGCACCTCACCAGATTCACGGTCTCGAGTTGTCGACGGCCGTAATCGATGAGGTCTCCGAGGAAGATCGCCTGACGTGAGTCGTGTCGCCACGCACCGGCCGTGTGCCGATACCCCATGCTCCGCAACAGCGCTTCGAGTTTGCCGGCCTGCCCGTGGACGTCGCCGATGATGTCGTAACCCACGAATCCGTCGTTCACTGTCCGTCTCCCTTCGTCATTTCCCACACCGATCAAACGAATGTTTCTGGCCATACTGGACGGGTGAGCGGGAACATTTTCGTCATTTCCGATCTGCTCGACTCCCGCTTGGCCGACTACCGACACCTGCGCGACGCCGATATTCGCCGATCCGTCGAGGGCGACGAGTTCCTGATCGCCGAAGGAGTGGCGGTGGTGCAGCGACTGGCCATGTCGTCGCTGGAGATTCGTTCCGTTCTCCTCACGCCCAGACGATGGCAGTCGATGGGGGCCTCGCTGTCCCACCTGAATTGTCCGATTTACGTGGCCGAGCCCGAGATCGTGGCCGGAACCGCGGGGTACAACCTGCATCGAGGTGTCATCGCCTCCGCCCGACGCCCACGGCCCCTGCACCTCGACGCGGTGTTCGATCAGCCACCGCTGAACGGCACCCGTCATCGGCTGGCGGTGTTGGAGGGCGTGAACGACCACGAAAACCTGGGCGCGATCGCGCGGGCCGCCCGCGCCTTCGGCATCGACGCCCTCGTTCTGAACTCCACGTGCGCCGATCCGTATTACCGGCGCGCGGTGCGGGTGTCCATGGGTGAGATCCTGTTCCTCCCGGTGGTGCGAGCCGAGGTGCACGAGGTCGTCGATGCGTGCACCGCGAGAGGTGGTGAGAGTTGGGCCCTCACTCCTCGCCACGATGCCGAGGACATCATGCGCGTCGGGTCTGGGTCGTTCGGCCCATTGGCACTGCTGTTCGGCGCCGAAGGACCGGGCCTCGGCGATGCATCGTTGCAGGCAGCGACGCGATGCGTTCGTATCCCGATCGTCTCCGACGTGGATTCGCTGAACGTGGGTCACGCCGCCGCGGTGGCATTCGCGATCACGGTCTGAAGAATGTGCACATGAGGAAGTTGTTGGCGTCCCTCGTCGTCGTGGTCGTGGGGCTCGGTAATGCCAGCGCCGCCATGGCGAACGATGGCGATCTCGACACGTCGTGGGGCGGCGACGGATTCGTCGAGGCCACCGGCTGGGACCCCAACTGGGTCGAGGTGGTCTCTCCGTACGGTGTCGACAAGGTCATGGTCGCCGGGTACGGCGACCCCGGTGGTGGCTCGTCGAACACGTCCTTCATCGCGCGATTCGACGACAGCGGCGCGCTCGACCCGACCTGTAACACCTCGGGGATGGCGACGTACCGGGGCAACAACGGATTCATCACGACCGACATGGTTGTGCTGGACGACGGTTCGATCGTGAGCGTCGGCATCGACCCCACGGGCGCCACCTCGGGAATTGTCGTCAAATTCGATCCTTCCTGTCGACTCGACTCCACCTTCGGTGTCGGAGGAGTGTTCACGTTCAACGAACGTGACGGCATCTCCTACCAAACGGTCGCGACGACCACGGACAACAAACTCGTGATCGGCGGATCGACCTATTTCTCCCCGGCCGACGGCGGGGATGGTCGATTCACCGTCCATCGCATCGATGCCGCCACCGGTTCCTTCGACACTTCCTTCGGGGATGCGAACGGCCGTTTTGTCTCGACCATCGCCCACGAGGGGACGGTGCACGATCTCGTCCTCACACCCGACGGTTCTGTGGTCTTCACCGGTGTCGGGTACGCCGGCGATGACAACACGGTGGTGGCCCGTCTGACCTCCAGTGGAATCGTCGACACTTCCTTCGCCACCAATGGTTGGTACGAACGTTCCACCACCGGCGACGAACGTGGCTCGGCGGTGGCGCGTCGGAGCGACGGTCGCCTGGTGATCCTGGAGCAGGTGATCGACGTGACGAGTTCACTGTCGGGCTCGGCCATCGTCTGTCTCACCGCGAGCGGGGTCGCCGACACGACCTGCGACGGAGCGGGTCGACTATCGCTCGACGACGTGCTGGGTGCGTCCAACCAACTCTTCGCGCTGTCGATCGACAACCACGGCCAGATCCTCGCGGGGGGGTCGATCGACATCGCCCCGTCTGGTTCCTTCCTTCCGGTGATCCTGCGACTCACGCCAAACGGTCTTCCGGATGGCACGTTCGGGGCGGGTGGCGTGGTCACCCTGGCTCTCGATCAAGCGCAGCTGTTCTCGGTCGGAATCGATCGATCGGGCCGGGTGCTCGCCGGAGGTGTCGACGACGGAACCCCGACGACCGGATGGATCGCGCGCCTCGCGTCGTCGAACCCGCCCCCCACGACCGTCGATCCAACGTTGCTACCGGCGACCGGTTCCGACGGTCGAACGACGATCGCCCTGATCTTGGTGTCGTTGGGTGCGGCCCTGCTCGTGGTTCGCCGACCGCGCGCTCACACGGCGAAATAGTCGTTGCTCGACACCACGCCATCGCTGATGGTGTGCAGGGTCCATCCGGTCACGTGTTGCCCGTCGACGTTGCACGACCATTGGGCCCAGGCCACCGAATCCTCGACCGCGATGTCTCCGACGCGAACCGAACCGCCTGCCAGCGGTGACCAACTCGGTTCGCGCTCGCACCACAAAGACCTCACCACATCGTTGGCGGAACCCGATCGATCGGTTCCCTTGGGTACCGCCGCCGCGGCCGCGGCATTCGGACGACGATCGGGACGAATGCGTCCGTAGGCCACCGGGTCCACGTAGTCGGCGACGAAACACACCTTGCCATCACGCAAGCGATACAGGCTCTGGCCCGGGATCGGGTGCTTGGTGTCGCCCACCGGAACGACCATCTCCCACCGTGACCACCCGGTGTGCGAATCGGCACGGGTCTCCCAATTCGAGAAGAACACACCCATGGCCGGAATCACGCGCTCCATCTCGGACATGAACTCGTGGATCGCCGCCCGGCCGACCTGGGGTCCGGCGAACGGGTCGTAGTACACCGCGTCGTCGGTGAACAGTTCCACCAAGCGCGTGTACTTCTGGTCGTCCTCGACCGAGCCGAACATGGTGATGATTTCCGATGCGTTCACGACTTGCCCCCCTGATCCGCGTCACGCGTGGTGGAGACGATGGGAATCGAACCCACGACCCCCTGCTTGCACAGCAGGTGCTCTGCCAACTGAGCTACGTCCCCTCGTCGGCACCTCGAGGCTACCTCGTACAATATGTCCATGACCCGTCTGCAGTTCGGAACGTTCCTCGCCCCGCACCACCCGGTCGGTGAGAACCCCACGCTCCAGTTCCAGAGTGATCTGGACTTCGCCGCGCATCTGGACCGTCTCGGATTCGACGAGTTCTGGTGCGGTGAACACCACTCCCGCGTCTGGGAGATGATCGCATCACCCGA
>SYCH01000089.1 GCA_005787025.1 Actinomycetota bacterium
CGGGCGAAAGCGATGTTGTCGCGCACGGGATCATGGAAGAGGAAGGTGTCCTCGAAGACGATGCCCACCGCCGAACGCAGATCGGTGAGCGACATCGACCGCACGTCGACTCCGTCGATCTCGATCGCACCGGACTTCACGTCGTGGAATCGCGTGAGCAGGCGTACGAGAGTCGACTTGCCCGAACCGGTGGCCCCCACCAGGGCCACCGCGTGACCCGCGGGAATGGACAGATCGAATCCGTCGATCACGGGATCGGATTCCTCGTAGGCGAACACCACGTCGCGGAAACGCACCTCGCCCACGGGCCGGTCGATCGTGGCGGCCGGCAAGCGCTCGGGCGTCACGGGGTCCACGACCAAAGATGGGGTGCTCAACACCTCGTTCACCCGCATGAGCGCGACCGACGCTCGCTGTCCCAACGCCACCGTCATGGCCAGATTTCGTAGTGGCCAGATGAGCATCGTGATGTACGCGTTGAACTTCACCAGGTCACCCACGGTCATCGCTCCGTCGATCACCCGGTGCCCACCGATACCGAGAACCGCCACCAAACCGAGAGCTGGCAGAACGTCGAGGGCCGGCAAGAAACGACTTCGGATACGCGCGGCCTCCATGGACACCCGTTGAATGTCGTCGGCCTCGGTACTGACCTTGGCGAACTGCACCCCCTCGGCGCCGAAGCCCTTGATCACCCGCACGCCGGACACGCTCTCCTCGACGACGGTCGCCAACTGCGCCTGTTCCTGCTGCACCTCCAACACCACCGGGTGAATACGGCGTGAGAACCGACTGGCCAACACGTTGACGAGCGGCAACGGAGCCAAGGCGAACAGGGCGAGATACGGCTGCGACACGAACAACAGCACGACGACGGCGATGATCATGGCGAGGTTGGACAACGTGATGGGGATCATCACCACGAAGGCCTGCAACTGCTGCAGGTCCGACGAGGCACGACTCATCAACTGTCCGGTCTGGGAGCGATCGTGGTAACCCACGTGCAAACGCAACAGGTGGTCGAAGATCTGCTCGCGCAGTCGGGTCTCGATCCAGCGACTCTCCCGAAAAGCCACCCAGCGACGAAACGCCGTGAAGATGCCGGCGATCACCGCCGCGGCCACCACCAAACCGGTCCAGAAAGGAAGGCTGCCGTTGCCCTCGATCCCCCGATCGATGCCGAGCTTCGTGATCTGGGGCACCGACACCTTGCCCACGGCCCACAAAAGACCCACCGTCACTCCGACGATCAAGCCCCGACGTTGCTCCATGAGCACCCGTCGCAGAAGCCTCCACCCGTCACGGGTCGCCAGGGTCTCGGGGGTGTCCACCGTTCCGAAACTACTCACTCACCTCGTGGGGACACCGGCTCATTCCCTTCGTGCCATACCCCCTCGGCAGGCTGAGGTCATGATCACGAACCAGCCGCACACCCCCGACATGAACATGAGCATTCACGACGAAACATCCGAGAATCGCCCCGCCGAACAACTGACACTGGAGGGTTTCGCCGATCCCCGGGCCGACATCGATCCCCGTTTCATCCTCTCCGATGAAACCTGCCGAATCGGACGCCAGTACCTCGCCGAGATGCGTCGCATTCTGGCGAACGGCCGGGCGCAGACCGACATCCAGAACGGCCGCGCGACCGCCGCGCAACACAACGGGCGAGCACAGGCCGCCTGACGGAACCCTTCGCGCCGGGGTCAGCCAGCACTCGGTGACAACGCCTTCACGGACTCCCAGTAGTTCAGCTCGGGATCCAGGCCCAAGATGGCCAACGAGCTGGTGGTGACGCCGTTGGCGAAGTACTCGTCGATCTTGGCGCGACAATGCGCGGGCGAGCCGTGAATCAAGATGTCGTCCACCACCTCGTCGGGAATCGCGGCCAACGCGGCCTTGCGGTCACCGGCCTTCCACAGGTCCCACATCTCCTGCAGAAGTTCACCGCGACCGAGCCATCGATGGAAGTCCGCGTACACCGGCACGTTCAGGTATGCCGCGATGGCGAAGCGACCGGCGGCACGAACCACGTCGGTGTTCTCCGACGGACACACGAAGATGCGCGCCACGATCTCACGCTGTTCGCCCCCGGCGGCACCATGAACGACCGCGGCCACCTTGGACACGTCGGTGGGTGACAACCAGTTGATGATGGCGCCGTCGCTCTCGCGACCCGCGAGCCTCAACATGCCCTCGCGCAAGGCCGCCACCAGGATCTTGGGCTTTTGTTCCGGGCGCACACCCAACTTGAACCCGTTCACCTCGAAAGTGTCGTACTTCTTGGCCACCTTCTCGCCCGACAAAGCGTCGTTCAGGAAGCGCACCACGTCGCGCACCTTCTTGTACGGCTCCTCGAAGGGAATGCCGTTCCAACGCTCGACGATGACGTTGCTGCTGGATCCGATGCCGATGGCGAAGCGTCCCGGGGCCGCATCGGCCAGGCTCGCCACGCTCTGGGCGAAGCAGGCGGGTGAACGGGTGTACGCCGGAATGATCGCGGTGCCCAGACGCAGGCGCGGCTCCCATGCCGCGGCCATCGCCAACGGAGTGAAACCGTCGGCGCCGTCGGACTCGGCCGACCAGATGTCGGAGTAGCCCATGTCGGCCAACTCCATCAATCGTTCGCGATGCGTGTGCAGGTGACCGGGTAAGGGCACCGTCATGCCGTCACGACGAGGGAGACCGGAACCGGAAGATTGCGTCATGTCCGCATTCTTACTGTTCGGGCATCCCGCGCGGGTACGCGTCGGAATTACTTGGATCCCGGGCGATGTTTACCGGCTGGGCCGGGACCGGGCATGTCGCGCCAGAAACGCACGATGCAACTCTGACTGGCCGTGGCCATCAACGTGCCGTCTTCGGCGAACATGTGCACCAATCCGTGCCCGAAGCCGCGCTGGACCATGTGGACGCGGATGTCGAGCAACACCCACTCGGTGGGTACGAGTCGACCGATACGCAACGTGTTGTCGAGGCTGTTGCCGCCACCGCGAATGCCCAGTGCTTGACCCACACCCATCGGGACGAAGTCGCCCAGGATCGCCAACGTCGACGCGTCGACTCCCTCGATCACCTCGGGGATCCGCGTCCACATCAACACCTGGCCGTCGCTCGGCGTACCGTCGAGCTCGGACAGCTCTTCGCGACCCTTCACGATGCGTTGGTCCATGCGACCGCTGATGGTTCCGGACCAGTCGAGCACGTGCGGTCGTTCCTTGCAGTCGAGGGGCGACGGAACGTTCGAGGGCATCGATTCCCATTGCCCGGTC
>SYCH01000090.1 GCA_005787025.1 Actinomycetota bacterium
CGAGGTGCGTTGGGTGGCGTTGTCCGACATCGAGTCGTACGACCTGCATCCGGGACTACGGAATTCCTGGCCTCACGTGTTGCCGAAACTGTCGGCCACGCTTCCTTAGTTCGCGAGATACCGACGCACGAACGCGTCGAGAGCGTTCAGGCCGTCACCACCCCAGCCGAACACGATGCGGTCGGGACGCACGATCACCAGGTCGCTGTCGCAATGTCGAAGCTGACGGCGCGCGGCACCATCGACCCCAGCGCGAACGACCACGGCGTCCAATCGCTTCGCGAGGGCTTCCGGGACGTCGACGTGCGGTTCGGCGACGATCATCCAGCGCCCGGCGTGGAGCGCATCGAGCGACGTGCCGTCGTGTGTTCCGTCGGTCGACACGAAACCGGCGCCCTCGACCAGTGCGTCGGATCGACCGAGCACCGGCATGGGAGCCCCACCGGTGTCGCCGGAGCCGGCGGCCCGCGCCGCCAGCATTCCCTCGTTACGCATGCTCGCCACCGCCGGGTCGAGCGTGCAGATGACACGACCGAAGCCGACCGCGGCCTCGATGATGGTGCGCACGTGCGCGGAGCGCTCGGCTTGGTACGTGTCCAGCAGGTCGGCGTTCGCGCCGGCGCACACGGCCCGCAACTTCCAAGCCAGATTCACCGCGTCGCGCACACCGCTGCACATGCCTTGACCCGGGAACGGTGGCATCTGATGGGCGGCGTCCCCGGCCAACAACACCCGACCGTTGCTCGCGCCCCGCCATCGCTCGGCGATCAGACCGTGGAACGTGTACACAGCGGCTCGTTCGATGCGACATCCCCCGTCGGGAAAGTGCGGCGCGAGCAGGGCGTCGATGCGCCCCGGGTCCGACACGTCCTCGGCGCTCTCACCGGGCAACAACATGAACTCGTAGCGCCGGCGAGGCAGCGGCATGGGAACCACGGTGTAGGGACGCCCCGGATCGCACACCTGCAACGTACGCAACTCGTCGGGGTTGGAGCCGTCGACGAGCAGATCGAGCACCAACCACGGCTCGTCGAAAGCCAGGTCCTCGTTCCCCACGCCGATCGCTCGACGAGCGAACGAGCGGGCCCCGCAACATCCGACCACCCATCGTGCGGTCACCGTGTTCTCGTCGCCGTCCATGCCGCGCACCGTCAGCGTGACCGCTTCCGGACCCGACTCGTTCAGGTCCACCACCTCGTGACCGGTTCGCACATCCGCCCCGGCTCCGACCGCGGCCGCGCGCAGGGCTCGGTCCATCGACGGTTGGTGGAACATGTTCGAACTGGTCACCTCGCCCTCGATCAGGTCGGGCACGGTCATGCGCAACAGCAGATCCCCGTCGGCCGACAAGAAGTCCATGCCCCGTTGCGAAATCGTCCACTCGGTGTTCGGGTTCCACACTCCGAGGTCACGGAACGAGCGAGCGGTCTCGGCATCGAAGTGCGCCGCGCGGGGCAACGCGTACACGTCGATGTCACGCTCCAGGACGATGGTCGACAGGCCGGCGCGCGCCAGCAAGGTGGCCAGGGTCGAGCCCACCGGCCCGGCGCCGATGATGGCGACGTCGAACACTTCGGTCACGACCCTTGCGAGGCCCAGCCGGCCTTCAACACGTCGATGTCCTTGGGCACGATGAACTCCATCGGCATGTTCGGACCCCACGCCAGTCCGACGTTCTCGAGACCCACCGGGGTGCGACCGACGGCGTCCCATTCGGCGTCGTCGTCGATGCGGTCCATGTCGCTGTAGAACTCCACGAACGAGCCCGACGGATCGCGCAGGTACCACATGAAGTTGGAGCCGATGAAGTGTCGGCCGAAGCCCCACGTCTGGCGATCGGCGTCGACCGAGAGCAACTTGGTGGCCAGGTGACCCACGTGGTCGACGTCGTCGCACTCCCACGAGTAGTGCTGCAGGAACGGAACCTCGCCTCCGACGAGTGCGATGTTGTGATGGTCGGAACTACAACGCAGGAACGCGATGATGTCGGTGAATTCGTCGCTGACCTTGAAGCCCAGTCCGTCCAACAGATACACCCGCGTCTCGCGCCATGCCGGCGTGGCCACCACGATGTGCCCCAATCGGCGCGGTGAGCGGGCCCCCGGGAAGACACCGGGACTGCGCCGATTGACCCGCGCCGACGAGCCCGGAGAGTTGTACGGCTCGGCGACCGCCGGAGCCTGTCGCAAGCGGGACATCGGTCGGATGCGGAACTCGATCCGCGTGTGCGGTTCCACGCAGGTCAACGTCCCCGACGCCAACGTGTGCGGTGCGCCCAGAGCCGTCAATCGGCCCGAGATGTCGTTCAGATCCGACTCGGTGTCCACGCCGAGGTCCACGCCGAGCAGACGCCGAAAGGGAGCCTCCGACACGTGGATCTGCGTTCCACCGTCGGGGCTGTCGAACAAGGAACCGTCGGAGGTGTTCAGACCCATCTCACCGTAGAAATCGGCCTGAGCCACGGGATCGGACACCCCGAGACGGACGGCCTGCAGTCGATGAAGAGCCATCAGTTCTTGACGCACCGGTTTCGCAGCGCGCCGATCACCTCGGCGCCACTGTCGATCACGTCGCCGTCCTTCAGCAGACGACCGCGCGCCATACCCACGCCGTCGGGAGTGCCGGTGAAGATCAGGTCGCCCGCTTCCAACGTGCAGATACTCGACAGGTACGAGACCAGATACGGAACGTCGAAGATCAGGTCGCGCGAGCGAGCCTCTTGCATGCGCTCGCCGCTGACGTCGCACCACAAACCGATGTCGTCGGGATCGGCGAAGCTGTCGACCGACACCATCACCGGACCGATCGGACCGTAAGTGTCGAAGCTCTTGCCCAGGCTGAACTGCGGCGGCTTGCCGGTGGTCTGCACCACGCGGTCGCTGATGTCCTGACCGAGGGTGATGCCGGCCACGTGCGACCACGCCGACTCGCGCGCGATGTGACGGCCACCCCGACCGATCACCACGACCAACTCCACCTCCCAGTCCACGGTGTCCCCCGACAGCACCACGTCGTCGGTGGGACCGACCAGACAACTCGGGAACTTCGTGAAGGTCAACGGTGCCGGCGGAAGTTCCATCTTGGATTCGCTGGCGTGCGATTTGTAGTTGAGACCGATGCCGAACACTTTCGAGGGTCGTGGCACGCACACCCCCAACGGTCCCGTCACCGGAGCGCCCGCACCTCGCGCCTTGTCCGAAAGCGCCGAGAGTTCGGCAAACCGGGCGACTGCCACCATCGGATCGGCCAACGACTCGTCGCCGGCCACCGTGGCCACGTCGTGGAACGTGCCGTCCACCTCCAACACCGTGCGACCGGCGATGCTTCCCATTCTGAACATGTCGTTGCCTCCGTTTCTGTCGTGTTTACGCCTGATTCTCCGCGATGCGCGCGATGACCTCGAGCGTGAGCATGAGGTGCGACGCGAGGGCCTCCACGGCACCGTCGACGTCGCGCGCGATCACGAGGTCGGCGAGATCCGCGTGCTCGCGACGATGGTCGGTTCGCCGAATCGATGCACCACCGAGAAGCTGGAACAGTCGGGCTCGATCGGTGAGTTGTTCGATCTGTTCGATCAACACCCGGTTGGCACATCGCGAGAGGAGGGCTCGATGGAACTGGCGATGATCGGTGTAGAACTCGTTCACCGAATCGTGACTACCCAACAGACGTTCCCGGGCGGTCGACACCTCGGTGGCGAACGAGTGGTGCTCCGATTCGGAGCGTGCGGCGCCGATCATCGACTGGCGAAGGGCCAAGGGTTCCAACGCCAGGCGCACGCCGTAGATGTCGGCCGCCAGACGGGCGTCGATGGCCGCCACCCGAGCACCGCGCTGGGGCATCAAGGTGACGAGTCCCTCACCGGCCAGTCGGCGCAAGGATTCGCGAATCGGTGTGGCCGACACGCCCCACGCGGTCGCCAGTCGATCCACCGGGATCCGTTCGCCCGGCGCGATGCGTCCCACGAGGATCTCCGCGCGCAACCGGTCGTCCACCCAGTCGGCTCGCGTGAGAGGCGGGGTCGTGGGCACGGGCGAACCCTAGGAGTCCGTCTCGTTGGTTGTCAATAATCTATAAATTTGTGCATCCGACCTGAGAGGGTACGGTTCGGAGATGGATTCGATTCCCCGCTTCGCCCCCGGCACCGATCCCGACGACATCGCCCGCGCCCTCACCACCGTGGGTGCGGCCATCATCGAGCGCCTCGTGGACGACGCCACCGTCGACCAGATGCTGGCCGAGATGCAACCCCACGTGGACGCCACCCCGTTCGGCTCGGACCCCTTCACCGGCGTCACCACCAAGCGCACCGGAGCCCTGCTGGCCCGCTCGCTCACCAGCCAACGTCTCGTGGCCAACCCCGAGGTGTTGGCCGTCGTCGACCGCGTGCTCGGCCCCAACGCCACCAGTTACCAACTTCATCTCACGCAGATGATCTGCATCTGGCCGGGCGGACCCGCGCAGTCGTTGCATCGCGACCAATGGTGCTTCGACATGTTCCCGTTTCCTCCGGAGATGGACGTCGAGGTGTCCACCATCTGGGCCCTCGACGACTTCACCGAGGAGAACGGGGCCACGCGCATCATCCCGGGCAGCTTGCTCGATCCGGCGTCGAGCGTGGCCGACGTGCACCGCACCGTGGGCGCCACCATGCCCAAGGGTTCGGTGGTGATGTACACCGGACGCACGATCCACGGTGGTGGCGAGAACCGTAGCGACGCGGTGCGTCGCGCGCTGAACGTCGACTACATCCTCGGTTGGTTGCGCCAGGAGGAGAACCAGTACCTGTCGTGTCCCCCGCAGATCGCTCGCACTCTGCCCGAGCACGTGCAGAAACTGGCCGGCTAC
>SYCH01000091.1 GCA_005787025.1 Actinomycetota bacterium
GAGCTCCTTCAACTTCTCGCACATGCGACGTCCGTAGGTCTCGGCCTTGTCGCGGTGGACGATGGTGGAGAACGCGTCGGCGATGATGTTGTTCAACAGCAGGTCCACCTTCACGAGGTTGCTGCGCTGGTAACCCGACAGTTCGTAGTCGAGCGAGGCGTACCCCTGGCTGCGGCTCTTCATCTGGTCGAAGAAGTCCACCACCACTTCGGCCAGCGGGATCATGTAGTGCAATTCCACGCGTTCGGGCGACAGGTACTCGATCTTCGACATGTCTCCGCGCCGCGTCTGGCACAGGTCCATCAGCGTTCCCGTGTATTCCTTGGGCGTGATGATGCTCACGCGGAAATACGGCTCTTCGATGTAATCGATGTTCTGCGGCGGCGGAAGGTCGGCGGGGTTGTCCACCTTCAGTTGCTCGCCGTTGGTCTTGGTGACGAGGTACTCCACGCTGGGCGCGGTGGCGATGAGGGCCAATCCGAACTCGCGCTCGAGGCGCTCCTTCACGATCTCCATGTGCAACAGACCGAGGAAACCGCACCGGAAGCCGAAACCGAGAGCACCCGAGGTCTCGGGTTCGTAGGTGACGCTGGCGTCGTTCAGCTTCAACTTTTCCAGGCTCTCGCGCAGGTTCTCGAAGTCGTCGCCGTCTATGGGATACAGACCGCAGAACACCATGGGCTTCGGGTCGCGGTACCCGGGCAGGGCCTCGGTGGCCGCCCGGCCGTACACGGTGACCGTCTCGCCCGATCGGGCTTCGGCCACGTCCTTGATGCCGGCGATGAGATAGCCCACCTCGCCCGGTCCGAGTTCGGCCACCGGCGTGGGTGTGGGTCGACGCACGCCGATCTCGATGGCCTCGTGTTGCGCGTTGGCCTGCATGAACTGCAAGCGCGCACCACTGGTCACGCGACCGTTCATGACGCGAATGGATGACACCACTCCGCGGTACTGATCGAACTGACTGTCGAAGATGAGCGCCTGCAGCGCCGCGTCGGGATCACCCTTGGGCGCCGGAATGCGCTCGCAGATGGCGTCCAGTAGATCCGGCACGCCCTCGCCGGTCTTGGCCGAGATGCGCAGGATCTGATCCGCCGGGATGCCGAGCACGTTCTGGATCTCGGCCGCGTACCGCTCGGGGTCGGCGGCCGGAAGGTCGATCTTGTTGAGCGCGGCCACGATCTCGAGGTCGTGTTCGAGGGCCAGGTAGCAGTTGGCCAAAGTCTGCGCCTCGATGCCCTGCGCCGCGTCTACCACCAGCACCACGCCCTCGCAGGCGGCCAACGAGCGGCTGACCTCGTATCCGAAGTCCACGTGACCGGGGGTGTCGATCAGGTGAAGGACGTGGTCCTTCCAGTCCACCCGCACGTTCTGGGCCTTGATGGTGATGCCCCGCTCACGTTCCAGGTCCATGGAATCCAGGTACTGGGCCCGCATGTCACGGGCGTCCACGGCCTTGGTGAGCTCCAGGATGCGGTCCGACAGCGTCGACTTGCCGTGATCGATGTGGGCGATGCTCGAGAAGGTGCGGATGCGGGAGAGGTCCATGGGCGACGCGACGACGGTGGGGGAACCGGCGTCTCGCTCAGACTACCCGGTAACCGCAGGTCAGACCCCGTGGGCGTTGGGGGCGCCCACCCCTGCTGGTACCCTCACAGGGCTGTTTCGATCGCACCGAGGTTCACGTGGCAAATATCAAGTCCCAGAAGAAGCGCAACCTGACGAATGCCAAGCGCGCCGAGCGCAACAAAGCCGTCAAGAGTGAGCTGAAGACGCGCGTCAAGAACGCCAAGGTTTCCGCCGGCACCGACGCCGTCGTCGAAGACGTTCGTCTCGCCGTCAAGCGCATCGACATGGCCGCCGCCAAGGGCATCATTCACAAGAACACCGCGGCCCGTCGCAAGAGCCGTCTCATGAAGTCGGTCAGCTCCGCCAGCTGATCGTTCCTCAGCGTCGCCGACCCGTCGGCGCCGTGAGTTTCGCCAAGCGCGCCACCAACACGTCCATCACGACGTCGTTCTCCAGCCCGGTGCGACCCCGTAGATCCAGATCCGCGGTCGCCAGCAAATCGAAGGCCCGTCGCAGTCCGGATGATCCGAGGTTGCGATAGGCCTTCAGTGCTTTCTCGGCCTGGAACCCCTTCGCGCCGGTCAAGGCCTCCGCGTCGCCGACGCTGTGCACCGACGGGCCGTCGAGTTTGGCCAACCGTGCGAAGTGATTGTGCAACTGCGCCATGATCTGCAGTGGATGACGCTCCCCCGCGGCCATCATTCGCCGAGCCGCCATCAAGGCCTTCGTGGCGTTGCCACCGTCGATGGCGTCGGTCAGGTCCCACGGCTTCACGTCGCCGCGTTCGCCGAGGAACGGCTCCAGCTTGTCCGGGGTGACGACCCCGGCTCCGTACGTGGCGCGCAGGGTTTCGGCCAGACCAGCGAATCGACCCACGTCCTCGCCCAACCACTCGATCATGATCGACATGGCTTTGGCGTCGAAACTGAGTCCGGCCACGGCCACCTGCTCCTCCCACCACGACCGCCGGTCGGCGGCACGGGTGGGCGGCGTCACGTCGATGTTGCGACCGCCGGCGGCCTTCAACGCATCGGTCAGTGCCTTCAGGATCTTGCCCTTGCGCCAGACGATGACCAGATCGGTGAACTCGGCTTCGTCGTGGATGTACTCGGCCAGGACGTCGATGTCCTCGGTCGTGGTGCCGTCGTGTTGATGAACCACCACCACCCGTCGATCGGTGAAGAACGGCGGGGTGCTGGCCGATTCGATGACCGAACCGATCACGTAATCGTCGACGAATTCGTCGAGCATCAAACTGCGGTCGCCATCGCCGATGAGTTCTCTGACCTTCTCGGCCACCGCCGCCGACAGCACGACCTCGTCGGATCCGTGGAGAACGAGGGTGGCCATCACCCAAGATTGGCACATCGGTGTCGGTCACGGCGTTCCATCAGCACCAACGCGAACGGCACCATCGACGTCACGACGATGTTCAGAACCAGAGGCGGGTCGAGGTTCGCGGCGACTCGCGCCACCGTGTCGACCCAGCGCACCGCCATCGAGGGCCAGAACATCAACGGCTCGGAAAGGGCCGGAAACGAACCGGCGACCAACGCCGCGGGGATCCCCACCAGCATCACGAGACCCGCCACCGGTGCGGCCAGCAGGTTCGCCGGTAACGCCAACGCGCTCGGCCAGCCGAAGACCGCCACCGACACCGGCAGGACCCCGAGTTGCGCCGCGATCGTTGGTGCCATCCAGTCCGCCAGGCGTCGTCGTCGAGGGTTCGAGCCCCTCAACACTCGGTGAATCGCCGGAGTGCCCATGACCAAACCGAAGGTGCCCGCGGCGGACAACCACCATCCGACCGACCACGCCAGGAAAGGGTCGACGAAGAGAAAGATGATCACGCACAACGACAGCACCCCAATGGCCCGGGGTCGCCACCCGATCGCCAGCGCCACCGCCGACACCGCCGCCATGCCCGACGCGCGGACCACCGACGGCTCGACGCGGGTGAGGACCGCGAACCAGACCAGCGCCCCGAGCGTCACCGACATTCGGGTCCAGCGACCGCGGCGTCGAGTCATCGGCGCGAGGACCGCCAGCAGGTAGCCCACGTTCTGCCCCGACACCGCCGTCAGGTGAGCCAGACCGCTGGTGCGGAAACGTTCCACCATTTCCTCGCTCTGATCGGAGTCGTCCCCGTAGACCAGGCCGGTGAAAAGGGCGGAGTCGTCGTCGTTCATCGCCCCGGCGCCGCGTGACATCACGTCGCGCACGTCGTTGGCCGAGCGTTCGAGGGCTCGCGAGCGACGTCGCGGGCCTCCTGCCGGATCCGAGAAGGACTCCACCTCGATCTCGCCGACGATGTGACGAACCTGCGAACGGCGCCGACGTTCCTCTCGCACCTCACGGGTTCGACCTTCCACACTCACCGACTCCCCCCGTTTCAACCCACTCACCCCGGCAGCGATCGGCCCGTACACAACGGCTTCGAAACGGCGGCCCTCGATCGACAACACCACGCGAGTGCCGCGACCGAACGACTCGGGGTCCGAGGCCAGCGTCGCCACCGTCGACACGTCACCGAAAGCGACCGTGCGCACAGCGTTCCACTCGCTCGTCGAACGCCACCCGACGAGACCGATCACGAGCACGACCACCATCGACGTCGAGCGCAGACGTCCTCGCGAGGCGACCGGGCGCACGACGATCCAGGGAAGTGTCGCCAGCATCGGCCAACCGCCCCGATGAAGCGCCGACGACGGTCCATGTTCGAAGGCCCACGCACCCCACACCGCCGCCATCGCCACCACCAGCCAGTGCCACCGTGCGGTGGAATCGATGGCGTACCCTGATTCTCCGTGGCTCTCGGATCGATCTTCGATGCCCCCGCGCATTCGGTTCCCGACGGCCCCCGCCATCATCGACACCTCGTGCGTCGTCTCGGGCCATTCGTGCCGATCGGCATCGCCCTGGCTCTGGGCCTCGTGGCCGCGATGTTGTTGGTGGGCAGCGAATCCGCGTGGCGCGGCGCGCCCGGATTCATCCTCGCCGTGGCCTCCCTCCCGACGCTTCCACTCTTCGGCGTGCCGGTGATGGGCGGAACCGCACGCTGGGTGTTGGCGATCGTCACCAGCCTCGCTCTCTGGTACGGCATCGGGACGTTGGCGTCACGCCGCTCCACCAGTCGGGTGGTCACCAGTTGGCCCGAATGGCGACGCGAGTACGTGCGCCTGTCGGTCGGGGTGTGGGTCGGCGCACTCGTCGGGTTGGGCGTGGCGGCCACGGTGCTGTCGGTCAATCTCTGATGGACCGGTCGTCGCTCGGTCACACCTTCACCAACCCACGAATGGCCTCCAACTTGGCGGCGCCGATGCCCGGAACGTCGAGCAGGCCGTCCACCGACGCGAACCGACCGCGCTCGTCACGATGACGCACGATCGCCGCGGCCGTGGCCGGTCCGATGCCGGGTAACCGATCGAGTTCGGTGATCGTGGCGGTGTTGAGGTCGATCGGGAACTGCGGGCCGGCGACATCTCCGCCGGCGCCGTCGGATGAGACGTCCACGATCACTTCGCCCACCGCCGGCACGTACACCCGCTGACCGTCGCGCACGGGCGCGGCCAGATTGATGGCGTCGGGATCGGCTCCGAAGACCGCTCCTCCGGCGATGTTCACGGCATCGATGACGCGAGCCGTCGGAGACAATTCGTAGACGCCGGGTCGCGTCACTCGTCCGGCCACGTGAACGGTGATCATCGACGACGATGGGCGCGTGGTGTCCGGAACCGAAGTGGTGGCGTACGCGAGATCGTCCTCCACCGGTGCGGGCGGTTGACGCAACAACAGCCACGCGAACCCGATGATCGCCATCGACGAGACGACCGCTCCCAAAAGTCGACCCCAACCGAGGTAACGCACCCATCCGGCCACTCGCCGCTTCATGTCGTCCCAGAGAGCCGTCCGACTCGCGTCGTCGTCGTTCGGCCGCGGACGCCACGCCTCCATCTCGCTGACCTCGCTCCGTTCCCGTCGGCGCCATCCGACGAGCGGCTCGACTCAGGCCGTGGGTGTGCGCCAGTGCGTGGTGGTGACGGTTCGTCGATCGTGCTCGCGACGCACCTCGTCGGCCACGCGCCCCTCGTCCCAACCCCACAACGGGGCCGCGATCCGGGCCACGTTCTCGAGAGTCTCGCGACCCACCTGAACCGTGGTCCCCGACACGAGTCGACGATCGACGACGTCCGACAGCGTGAACGCGGACTCGTGGGTCACGGCGAAGACGACCTGGGCGCCCACATCGTCGGCGAAGGGACCAATGGTGCGGGCCAGAACGGCGTCGGTGCGCACGAGTTCGAGGATGCGCACGTACTCACTGCCGTACAAGCGTGCGACGTTCTCGGCCGAACGTGGATTCAACCCCGCCGCCATCAATTCGTCGGTGGCCACGCGCAAGTAGTCGTCGGCGTCCTCGGCCCAGGCGAACGCCCCGAACGCCGCCGTTCGGCGGGAGTCGAAGCGTCGCGATCGTCGACCGGCCAGTTCATTCTCGAACAAGCGGTCCACCATCTGTTCCGCGGTGGCCCGACCGGTGGTCCACTTGCCACCGCCGATGGACCACAGGTTCGCGACGCCGTGATCGACGTGGTGGTACAACTCGTGACGTCGACTGGCCGAATACGTGCCGGCCGACTCGCCCTCGGCACCGGTGCGAATGAGAGGACGCACACCGACCGTCGTCATCTCCACGTCGTCCACCGACAATCGTTCGGCGTCGGGAGCCATCGTCGAGTTCACGGTGTCGAGAATCAGGTCGACGTCGGAGGGGTCGACCACCACCGAGGACTCGTCGCCGTCGATGGGAGTGTCGGTCGGACCGATGAAGGACTTGCCCATCCATGGCGACACGATCACGTGTCGCCCCGAGCGAGCGCGGGCGAAGACGGCATCTTTCACCCGGCCCGGTCCACCGATGGGCCGGGTCAGGACGTGCACCCCCTTCGACCGATCCACCCCCACACCCGTCGGGCGTCCGAGCGACGACAACACCCGATCGATCCACGGACCCGCCGCGTTCACCACCACGCGCGCGCGCACCACCTGCTCGGTCGCCCCTCGGACGACCCGAACTCCCTCCACGTGAAAGTGCCCGTCCGTTTCCGCACCCGCGAACCCGGTTACGCGGGCGTGATTGAACAGTCGGGCACCGGCCACCGTCGCCGACTTCGCGTACGCCAGAAGCAATCGCTCGGGATGGACGTTCATGGTGTCGTGATACGCAAAAGCGCCTTGCAGGCCCTCACGATCCAACCACGGAACGGCCTCCAACAAACGACGGCGCGACAACCACCGTGGATGCGGGATGCGCAGACCTTCCGGGGCCCGCCGGTTGCGATCGAACGACAAGGCGTCGTACAACAGCACGCCGGCTCCGATGAGTGCGGTGGGCGGCTTGCTCCAACGCCACGCGGGCATGATGAATCGCGTCTGCTCGACCAAGTGCGGTGCCCCGAGCGCCAGAACACGCCGCTCGCGAAGGCTCTCGCGCACCACCGTGATGTCGTATTGCTCGAGATAGCGAATACCACCGTGGATGTACTTGGTCGTCGCCGCACTGGTCCCCGACCCGAAGTCCTTCGCTTCGAACAGCGCCACACTCAGGCCTCGCGACGCGGCCTCACGGGCCACGCAGATTCCGGTGATGCCACCGCCGATGACGATCACGTCGAGTTCACCCGACGTGAGGTCGATCATCGATGAGTCGAGCGGGATACTGACGGGCATCGCGGGATTTCAGAACAGGCGCGCGGTGAGTTTCTTGCGCCA